>NZ_JADBSZ010000131.1:0-19252 GCF_020246425.1 Microcystis sp. M079S1 | reverse complement strand
TCCCTTTGCTGTCATCAAACGTCCTCCTATTAGTCGTCGTCAACTTCACCTGATGGTTTTTTCTAAAGGTGGTAAACGACGTAAATATGGTGGCTCTACCACAAGACATGGGTTCCGTAAAGGAGATTTAGTTTCTTCTCCTAAAGGAATTGGTTATGTTAGTGGAGATACCGAAAAACAGTTATCTGTAAGCGATGCCAATTGGAAACGATTGGGACAGATAGCGGTTAGCAAGATTCAGTTAATTCGTCGTTCTAACGGTTTAATTGTTTCTCGCTAACTTATATAAAGCCGCCCTCCGTTATCGCTAAAGGGCGGGTTTCAGACCCAGTTTTTCGATGACCGGACTAAGTATCGATCGCCAGAAAAAAAAGCATAAACAGGGCCAAACAAAAGCTGATAGTCCCCCGCTTAACATCAAAGAGAAACTTGCCCTCAAAAAAGAAGAAAGGCAAAAGAAACAAAAGTTAACGGGGTTGATTATTTTTGCCATTTGTGTAGCAATTTTGCTCGGATTACCCCTCAGCTTATTATTTGATGCCAACATAGGAGCTGCAGTAAGTTTAGCCTTAATTTTAGGAGTTTTCTCCTTTAGCTATCCTCGCATGGCTCTTTGGGCATTTATTATCTATCTACCCTTCACTGGCACTATTATCTATTGGTTGGGAGGTAGTCCCATCCTCCAGATCAGTAAAGATATATTTTATCTACCCGCTTTAATCGCCTTAGTTTTAGAATGTCGAAAAAAGCAATTACCGATTATTGTCCCGAAACAATTAGGCACAACTCTATTATTAATCTTTGTTTTCTGTGTAGTCTGTCTATTAGCCGTCAATTTACAGAGACAATTTCTGCCTACTTGCGATTCCGTGGCTGGGATGAGTATCTTTAGGGATGGCCGTTTGCAGGGAGTTCCCTGTCGGACAAGTGAGACTTTTCTGCAAGGACTATTAGGGTTTAAAGTTTTGCTAGGTTATGTCCCCTTGATCTTCTGCACTTATTACTTAATCAAAGACAAACCCACCCTATTATTTTTTGGTCGTCTTTTAGTGACTTTAGTAATTATTTGTTGTGTCCTAGGACTAATGCAATACTGGATGCTGAAAACCGGTCGTTGTGTAGGAACTCGCGGCTTTGTCGCTGATGCACTATTCAAAGCCACCTTAGGGGCAAGGTGTTTGGTTGGTGGGGCATTAGTGTATAGTCCGGAAGTGAATATGATCCGCCTACCGGGTACCTTTGTTTCTCCCTGGCACTGGGCTTGGTTTTTGGTCTCTAGTGCCGTAATTTGTTATGCCAGTGCCTTTAGTGAAACTTCCCAAAAATGGCGACTAGCAGCCCTTGTGGGTTTAACCCTAGTTTTTATTAATGCAGTGATCTCTGGGCAAAGATTAGCTTTCTTTGCTGTACCGATGATTATTGGTCTGATGACGATTCTTACGGGACAAATCGCTAACTTAAAACGATTTTTGCCGATCATTTTTGCCGCCACTTTACTTCTAGCTATCGGTTTTTCTTTCCTTAACCCCGATTTTGTCCAACAACGCTACGATAGTGCCATCGGCCGTTGGCGACAGGCTCCCCCCACCCTTTTTATTCAAGAACAGTTGGATTTTGCTATCCGTAATCAGGGCGGTATTTTAGGTCGTGGACTTGGTGTGGCCACAGCTTCTGCTAGGGTTTTCGGTGATATTTCCTTTGTGGAAACCTATCATAGTAAAGTTTTATTCGAGTTGGGATACATTGGTTTTACCTTGTACATGATATTCATGACCCATCTAGTTTATCTGGCCTTCCGCACCTATCGTTCCCTCAAAGATCCGACTCTGCGAGGTTTTGCCGGTAGTTATTGGGTTTTGCTGCTCTTTGTTGCCTATCTTCCCTATTGGTATGCCCTCGATACGGATCCTGTGGGCGTTTATTACTGGATATTTGCGGGCGTAATTTTTAAATTACCCGTGATCGAAAAACAGGAAAAAGAAGCCAAAATCCTGGCGGGGGAAACCGCCACAAAATCCTCCAAAAAGAGCTTAAATTTTAAACGCAAAGGTGTTTCTTTGGCTTGAAATATGGGTGTTGGGTTTTAGGGATTTCAGTTATCAGTTATCAGTTATCAGATGTGAGTTTTCAGTTATCAGATTTGAGTTTTTAAGTGTGCAGTATTAAATAGGGGTTGCTGAATAATGGTAAAACCCTTTTAAAATAAGGCTTTTGACCTGTTAAAATCCGATGTTCATGCTGCGAAAATCGGATTGAGACCTTCAAAAACCTTGCATTATCCTTATTGTAGTACATAAGCTGGTACAAAAAGAAAGGGCAACAAAGCCTGAAACTCCCGACTCCTGACTCGGAGACTCCTGACTCCTGACTCCTAACCCCACCAACAAACTTTTTGCCGCAAACCCTAAATAGAAGTTTTCTACTGTCTTTTTACTGATTACTGATTACTGATTACTGATTACTGATTACTGCTATGAATTTTCCCTCGATTTCTGTCATCATACCCACCTATCGACGCGAAGAGCCTCTTAAAGATACGCTCGATGACCTACTCAAACAAGATTATCCCGATTTTGAGGTATTAGTTATCGACCAGACCGCTACCCACAGCCCCGCCATACAATCCTATCTAGAAAATCTGGCCGATCAGCACAAAATTAGCTGGTATCGGCTGGATTGGGCGAGTTTACCCGGTGCGAGAAATTATGGAGTCCGTCGCGCCCAGGGCGATATCGTTCTTTTTATCGATGATGATGTGCGGCTACCGGATAATTATCTCAAAGCACATAGTGAGAATTTTGTCAAGAACCCTGAGATAGGTGTAGTGGCGGGTCGGGTATTTGATCGCATGAAATTGGGTGACTCCCAAAAAATGGTGACAGATGCCAGCAAACCCTACGAAATCGACTTTTTACCTCCCCAAGCCATGGATCCGGGCATTGCTTGGTATTACATCGATCTTGTCCACACCACTAAACCCCAGCAGGTAATCTCGGCCCGGGGCTGTAATATGTCTTTCCGGAAGGATATATTTACGAAATACGGCATTTGGTTCGATGAACGCTTTCGTGGCAGTGCCGTGCGCGAGGAATCGGATTTTTGCTTAAGGTTACGCCAGACTCCCTATCATGTCTGGTACGATCCCACCGCTTATCTGGTTCATTTAGGCGAAGAAACCGGCGGCTGTCATGATATTAGCACTCGTTCTTTGAGTTATCAGACGACTTTTTATCATAATCACTTTCTGATGGCCCTGAAAAATCTCACTCCCGCTCAACAATTGCGACTCTACGCTAAATTATTTGATTGTCACGTTCTTGGCAATCCTCCCTGTAATAAAGGTGGTTCCCCGATTAAAATACTCTCTAGGGGAATTTTTTATAGTTTAGGTTTTCTTGATGCTCTGAAAACTCAAGTAAAGTCCCTCTGGAATGATGGCCAAATTTATACAAAACTAGATAATCTATGAGAATTTTAGTCGCTAGTCATACCTATATAGTTGATCTCAACTGTGAGAAACTGCGCGCCCTGACAAGATTAAATCCCAATATTGAAGTTACTATTGTTGTTCCCCAACGTTGGCAACCGGGAGGAGTCCAAAATAAAATCATTGAAAGTCAACCGAAAATAGCCGACAATTTCCGAGTCATTCCTATCTCTAATTTTAGCCAGAATAACCAAGCTTTATTAACTTTTGGTGCTGATATAATTCCTTTATTGCAGAAATTTAGACCCGATATTATTCAAGTGGAACAGGGTTCTAAATCTCTCGCTTATGCTCAATTTATTACTCTGAATCGTCTCTTAAATCTCCAGGCTAAAAATGTATTTTTTACTTGGTGGAATCTTCCCTATACTCCTAAATTTCCCATCTCTTGGTTAGAAGCTTATAACCTGAAAAATACCGATGGTTTAATCGCCGGTAATCAGGACGGAGTAGATGTTTTAAAAGAACGGGGTTACAGGGGTAAATACACAGTTTTACCGCAATTAGGAGTGGATGAAGTCCTTTTTTCCCCTGACAAGCAACCCGATTTAGCCCGATCTTTAGGCATTGAAAGCGATGAATTTGTGATTGGTTTTGTCGGTCGTTTTGTGGAAGAGAAAGGCATTCTAACGCTGATTAAAGCTGTAGCTAAATTAACAGGTAAGTGGAAATTATTACTGTTAGGTCGGGGCATCCTGAAAGATAAAATAGTCAGCGAAGCTACAGCCGCAGGAATAAGCGACCGCTTGATGATAGTGGAAAGTGTTCCCCACGATCAAGTAGTTAATTATATTAACCTGATGAACACTTTAGTTTTGCCTTCAGAAATCACCTATCAGGTCAAAACCTTAACTGCCGTTGGTTGGAAAGAACAATTCGGTCATGTCTTAATTGAAGCTATGGCCTGTCAGGTTCCTGTTATTGGTTCTGATTCGGGAGAAATCCCCTTTGTTATTGCTGATACGGGTTTAATTTTTCCCGAAAAAGATGGGGAGGCACTGGCTAAATCTATACAAACTCTCTTAGATAATCCCAGCTTCGCTCAAGAATTAGGCCAGAGGGGTTATCAGAGGGTAATGACCAATTATACTAATAAAGCCCTCGCTCAAAAACAATTGGATTTCTATCAACAATTACTCCCTCGGTGATGGGAAGTGGGGTGTGGGGTGTGGGGTGTGGGGAGAAGGGAGAGGGGAGAAGGGGAGCAGGAAGAAAAAAGCTGATTACTGATCAGTGATTCACTGAATCACTGAATCACTGAATCACTGATAACTGATCACTGGTTATGAACCATTCTTGGCATCCCCTAGTCTAAACAGACAAGTAGCTAGGGGTGAGGGGAATGATCGAGGTGATAACCGATAAGCAAACAAGTGTGAGCGATCGAGAGTTAATCTTAAAATGTCAAAGGGGTGATCGGGGTGCTTTTCGTCACCTTTACCGTCTTTATCAACCAAAAATCCGCTCTACTCTCTATCAACTCTGTGGAAGGGAATTCCTAGAGGATTTTGTCCAAGAGGTATTTTTAAGACTGTGGCGCGGGTTGCCGAAATTGCGTTCACCTGAATACTTTTCCACTTGGGTTTATCGGATCACCTGGAATGTGGCCATCGATGGTCGGCGACAATTAGCCAAAAGACAAATGAGGATGGCCAAAAGCACTGATGAGGAAAACTCCCTTGATAGCGAATCCCGTCCCCAAGATAGTCCCGATTTGATGCAATTGCATTATGAGGAGGTGGTCCGACAAGGGTTAGAAATTCTCAGTTTAGAACATCGCGCTGTCCTTGTCCTTCACGATCTAGAGGACTTACCCCAAAAGGAAATCGCCCAAATCTTAGAAATTCCCCTCGGTACGGTGAAATCACGTCTTCATTATGCGCGTAAAACCATGGGTCAATTTTTGCAAAAACAAGGAGTTCTCTAATGTCCCCAGAAGATGACAAAGTGGTTAATTTTCTGCGTCGCTATCGTCCATCGCTGCCACCTCGACCGATAGATGAAGAAGAACAGTTAATGCAAATGATTAGGGAAGAAAAGCCAGTAAATTCCCCAAAATTGCTGCCTTTATTGGGGTTGATAACTGGTATTACTGCCTTATCTGTGCTGATTGTTGCTTCCTATCGTTGGTCTGATCCTCATCCACAACTGAGCCAAATTTCTGACGAGGAGTTAGAAGCTTTTTTAGTGGAGAGTTGGAACCATAGCATCGCTCCACCGATTGCTGCTCCTAGCGTTTATAGTTCCCCTTGGATGAGCTTAAACGAGCCTCAACTCACCTATTCTACCTATAATCCTTAATTTCTTTGTCGAGGTCAATTATGTCTCTTTCTACTCTCTCGATTCTCGGCACGACCATGGCTTTAACTCTGGCCGCTAACCTAGTCCCAACTGCCACTGTGCTATCCTATTCCCAAGATCGTCTATTTATCGCTCAAACTAGCTCTCCCCAGCGTCCTGAGAGTCGTCGAGTCAATAATTCTAGAGAAAGACTAATCGAACAATTAAACCTTACCGATGACCAAAAGTCGAAAATTGCCGCTATTCGTCAGAAATATCAGGAAAAAACGAAAAAGTTGCGAGAAACCCTGAGAAGCAACGAACAAGAATTAAATAGTTTATTATCGAATAATGCCTCCGATCGAGATATCCGTTCTAAACATCAGCAAATCTCTCGGAATCGCCAAGAAATCAGTAACCTGCAATTTGAGAGTTTTTTGGAAATTCGTCAAGTGTTAACTCCCGCTCAAAGAACGGAATTTTCCCAATTAATGCAGGAACGTTGCCCTAATTCCCGCAATTGCGGACGACAATAATTCCCATCAGTTCGGATTAAGGAACTTTAACTGGCGATCGAGTTTGATGCCGATACATTAGAAAAACGCAAAGGATGGGTTACTACCCCATCCTCAACTTATCATTTACTGATAAATTATCGTTTCCAAGTGACTTTTGGTAGGATATGATTCATATCTACCCGATTTTTATACTTGGTGGCGAAGTTTAAGAGGGAATCGAGGAGAGAATCGGAGAGATAGTGAGGTTGTAGGCCTAGATCGAGTAATTTCGTGTTTTTAGCCTTGAAATAATGTTCCTCTAACTCGATGCGCGGGTTGTCAAGATTGTTAATCTCCACATTTAACCCTAACGCTGAACCAGCTTTTTTAACCATCAGTGCCAAGTCACCGACACTGAACAGTTCGGTAAATTGGTTAAAGACGCGGAATTCTCCCGATTGAGCGGGATTAGCGATCGCTAATTCCAAACAACGCACGGTGTCGCGGATATCTAAAAATCCTCGCGTTTGACCACCTTTACCGTACACTGTCAGGGGATGACCGATCGCCGCTTGAATACAAAAACGGTTTAAAGCAGTACCAAAAACCCCATCGTAATCGAGACGGTTAATCAACATCTCATCCATTCCCGTTTCTTCGGTGAGGACTCCATAAACCACCCCTTGATTGAGATCTGTGGCTTTTAAACCCCACATCCGACAGGCAAAATGGATATTATGGCTATCGTGGACTTTGCTGAGATGGTACATACTACCCGGCTGTTTGGGATAGGGTAAAGTATCCTTACGACCGTTATGTTCGATCGTGATGTAGCCTTCTTCAATATCTATATTCGGTGTCCCATACTCACCCATAGTTCCCAGTTTCACTAGGTGTGCGTCGGTAAATTCCTCTTTCATCGCGTAGAGGATGTTTAAATTGCCAACAACGTTATTAACTTGGGTTAAAACTGCGTGTTCGCGATCGATCATGGAGAAGGGTGCAGATCTCTGTTCTCCGAAGTGAACAATCGCATCCGGTTGAAACTGTCGCAGGGATTGAATTAAAAAGTCGTAGTTATTGATATCCCCGACAAAAAGATCGAGCGATTTTCCCGTCAGATCTTGCCAGCGTTGAATCCGATGAGATATGGGTGCGATCGGTGTTAAGGTATCGCAGCCTAATTGTAAGTCCCAATAGCGACGAACTAAACTATCAAGTATGCCTACTTCGTAACCTCTATTTGATAGATGGAGTGCCGTTGCCCAACCACAATAGCCGTCTCCGCCAATAACCAAAACTCTCATACAATATCTGTAAAGTTTATATACTCGTCTTTGCTAACTCTAGCAGTTTTGTGTCACGCTTTACCAGCCTAATCCCCGTGAACATAGCGGGGTGTAGGGTGTGGGGTGTGGGGTGTGGGGTGTAGGGTGATGGGGAAATGGGGAAATGGGGAGAATCAATAAAGGTAGTCTATTGACAACTGCTCACTGATTACCACTGTCCACTGAAAACTCAAATCTGCTCACTGATAACTGATAACTGATAACTGCTCACTGATGAGGGTGTTCTAGAAAACTTGACAAGGGAACGGATTACAGGGAAACTCAGCTTGTAATCAGTGGGCTTTGCTGACGAGAAAACAAAAGCCAAAAATCTAGATAAAAGGCAGTTTTTTCGGTAACTCAGGGCCTATCTGCTTTTTACTTTTTACTTTTTACTTTTCACTTTATTACTTGATCTTATGCGTTGGCAAGCTCGGCAAAAATCTTCCTTTTCTTTCCTTCCCCTATACGGATTTTTGGCATTTATCGTCACTTGTCTGATTATTTGGACAATTTCTCTCTATCCTCGTTCTAATGCTCTGGTGGGGGGTGATTCTCTCCCCGCACCTTTTAGGGAGTTTCAGCCGGAATGCGCGGATTATGTTCTAGAAAATAGTTCTTTTAAGGATATATCGAGAATTTTTGATTGTAAAACCTATAAAAACCTCTCTGATCGCGTGATTGTTCCCCTATCTCTCCAAAAAAACGATATTAGTCTCGATAATTGGCAAAATAACTCGGCAACAGCGATCGAATTAGCACCCTGGCCGGAAATTCATCCCCGCGCTCAAGAGACAAAAGTACCGATTTTAATGTATCACGACATTTTACCGGAAAAAGAGGTATTCTTTGACGTTACTCCAGACGAATTAGAGGCACATTTTCAATTTTTGCAGGAAATCGGGGCAACTCCTATCAGTATCGATTGGTTAATTTCCCATCTGCGGACAGGTATCCCCCTTCCCGCTAAACCGGTTTTATTGACTTTTGATGATGGTTATGGGGGACATTACCAGTATGTCTATCCTTTATTGAGAAAATATAACTATCCCGCCGTTTTCTCGATTTATATCAATAAAATGGCTCAAAAAACTGGCAGAACCAGTGTCACTTGGCAACAACTCCGGGAAATGGCCGCCGATCCTCTAGTACAAATTGTCTCCCATAGTGTTAGTCATCCCCGGGATTTAAGGTTATTGTCCGATGCAGATTTGGAGCAAGAAGTCAAGCAATCGAAACAAATCTTAGAAAAAGAATTGGGTATTCCGATTAATTATTTCACCTATCCGGAAGGGAAGGCGGATGATCGAGTGAAGGAATTCGTCAAAAAAGCGGGTTATCGGGCGGCTTTATCGATGAATGACCTCGATGAGCATTTTGCGGGACAATCCCCCAATTTACTCACTATTGGACGCTTTGGACAATCGCGCACGCGAGAAATTGTCCCGCAAGCTTGGGGGGGTGATCCCTTACCCCGTACCGATGGGGGTTTTAACTTTGCCACCACCATCGAAAAACGGGAAGTGGAGTTCCCAAGTAATACACTTGTTCTGATTAGTGGCGGTATTCCCAAAACTATCCACGCTGATAGTCGCTATCAAGTGGAGGAAATTATCGCTGGCACAGAAGCAGTCGCGGCTGTAGATGGCGGTTTTTTCTCTCTCAAGGAATTGGACTCAAATCAGATGATCGGGCCGGTTTTAAGCGAAAATGGCGGCTTTATCCCGGGATATGAGGGAGAAATCGGCAAGTTAGAGGGTCGTCCTTTAGTAATCATTACCGATCAATGGGTGCGTTATCTTCCCTTTGATCCTGCCCGTCATAATACCCTAGAAGGAATTGCAGCCGAGGCCGGAGATGATCTCAAGGTTACGGATGCTTTTGTCGCGGCCGCTTGGTTAGTCAAAGATGGACAACCACAATCGCGAGAGTCCTTTGGTACACTTTACGGTTTTGATGCCCTGCGTCACCGGGCTTTTTGGGGGATTAATCAGGCAGGACAGCCAGTAATCGGGGTTTCCAGAGAGCCAATCGATTCGATGGCTTTGGGAGAATTATTAGTACAGGCAGGTTTTCGGGAGGCGGTGATGTTGGATTCAGGAGCAAGTACCTCCCTCGCTTATCAGGGCCAATCGCAAGTGCATTATACTCCCCGTCCCGTTCCCCACGTTGTCGCTTTATTTCCCCCCACAGAACCCGATATTGTTCCCATTAGTCATGTGGGGATTCCCTGCGTAATTTTCGCCGATTCCTGTGCTGCGGGGAGTTAGGGGACAAAAAGTTGCTAACCAGAAAACGGCTGAAGCTATGTATCTAAGAAAGCTCTAAGAGCAATTTTGTACTTGTTTTTCAGTCGTGGAGAAACTAGACCACCTTGCTGAATCTGTGCGAGAATTGTGGCTGAACAGGAGCCTTTTGGAATCGGACTACCCGCAGTGATTAAACTGGCTAATTCCGTGGCATCCATCTCCCGGGCAAATTGATAGGCAATCACGGATTCACAGACGATAAAATTCGGGACACCAAGGCCGGGCAAAAGCACACAAGTAGCTTCCGAACTGCTTCTTCGAGTTGTAACATTGACAAATAAATATCTATTTTCAGAAGTCTTTGCGATCGCAATATAGAGATGTTGCTTATTAGGGGGTGTATCGATTAAAAAGGCATCCCCCAGCTTGACTACCAGACTAGCCATGTAAAGCTCCATCTAAATAGGCTTCTCGCTGGGCTTCTTGGCTAATATCTTCGATTTCCTCCTCCGTTTTACCCATAGATCGCAAAACATCCTCTACTAAAATTGGAATAGCCGAACCATGGGGATCCTTCCATTCTGGTAGATCGTGAGTCCATTCGGCTACAAGAAAGGGATTGAGATGGCCAAAAGTCTTGTAAACCTGTTTAAGAATCATTTCTTCTTCTTCACAGAGTTCTTCATTGCCGGGATATTGCAGCAGGTCAACATAATTAGAATCCCGGGGAGAAATATATTTCGACCACAGGGGTAAAGCAGAGTCCACGGGCTGTCCTTTAATCAAATCATAAACACCACTGAGAACCGGTCCATAATCCATTGATACATATCTATCCCCAGTAATTGGTTGATCCATGGTTTTTAAAGCAAGACGGTCAGCTATATAGAGCATTTTCAGCAACCCTAAATACTTCATCGGTTTGCCGTGCAGCTTTAAGAGTATAGCAGCGGCTTCAACTGCTTTCTCTGGATGAAACCGAAATTTGATCGTCATAACTACTATAAATTCACTGCTTTTTTATGACACTTTTATTATAGTTATTATTCTACATCGGCCATATTTAAGATTTTGTCCCAGTGGTTGAGGCTTCTAGCCTGATTTCTGAAAGATGCTGCTATAGGTATGATCGAGTTAAACCTTAGCCCAAGATTCTACCATGGAGATCGAACGTCTTAACGCCCTTTCCGATAATTATATTTTCCTCCTCTACGATCGAGCGCAAAAAATCGCGGCCGTGGTGGATCCGGCGGAACCTGAACCGGTTTTCAGGCGATTAGAGGCTTTACAGGTGGATTTAGTCGCTATTTTCAATACCCATCACCACGGCGACCATGTGGGGGCTAATCAGGCTTTAATTAATCGTTATCCCCATCTTTGTGTTTATGGAGGAAAGGAGGATCGCGGTCGCATTCCGGGCCAGCAGCTGTTTTTAGAGGAGGGGGACCGGGTGGAATTTGCCGGTCGCCGGGCCGAGGTTTTCTTTGTCCCCGGCCACACTCGCGGCCATATTGCCTATTATTTTCCCCCGGTTAACCCCGGAGATTACGGCGAGTTATTCTGTGGTGATACCCTGTTTTCCGGGGGTTGTGGTCGTTTATTTGAGGGAACACCGGGCCAAATGGTGGCTTCTTTAACTAAATTGCGATCGCTGCCTGACCAGACCAGGGTTTGGTGCGCTCACGAATATACGTTAAATAATTTAAAGTTTGCCTTGACAGTTGACCCTAATAATGCTGCTCTGCAACAGCGTTATCGGGAAGTGGAGAAAAATCGCGCTGAAGATATTCCCACGATTCCGGCAATTTTGGGGACGGAAAAGCTGACTAATCCTTTTTTGCGTTGGGATAGTCCCGCTTTGGCCATGACCATGGATAGCAGCGAACCAGTACAAGTGTTTGCACGGCTGCGGGGGAAAAAAGATAATTTTTAGCAGTGGCTAAGTAGGGTTTGCTGAAAAAGTACGGGCGAAGCATTCGGATAGAAAATCTACGGTTTCACCGATAGGTTATTGCCCGAATGCTTCGCCCCTACAGGACGCGGGCCGATGAAGATGCAAGGTTTTGAACGACGATTCTCTCAAAATCTTGCACCTGTTTCGCGAGAAAAGCCCCAAAACCCTTACTTTGCCTACATTTCACATTTATTCAGCAAACCCTAAGTAGGTAGGTGTTAAAAACTCTCAAAACCCCCCTTATTAAGGGGGGTAGGGGGGATATCCCCTGATTAAGGGGGGTAGGGTTGATTAAGGGTAGGGTTGATTCATGAATCAACCCTACAGGGGGTAGGGGGGATCAAAGGCAAAATCTATCCCTACAAGCTCAAGGGTTGCGGATCTAACTTCAAATCGGCAAGACTGACATCACCGTGACCATTTACCGCCACCTCTAGGGGCAAATTGCCGTGATAAGCTTGGATTAACAGGGTTTTTAAGTCCTCAATCAGGGGATAACGGGGATTGGCTCCGGTACACTGATCATCGAAAGCTTGTTCAGCTAAATGGTCTAATTTGGCCATAAATTCGGCTTCACTTTCGGGAATTACCTCTTTAATACTGGCTGGAATACCGATTTCCCGTTTTAAACATTCGATCGCTAATACCAATCTTTCCACACTTTCGGTCTCGCTTTCTCCTCCCAATCCCAAGGAATGAGCGATCCTGGCATAGCGCCACTTCACGTTAGGATATTTGTACTGAGAGAAGGTCGCCTGTTTAAAGGGGGCATCGGTGGCATTATAGAGGATGACGTGGGAAATCATCAAGGCATTGGCTAGACCGTGGGGAATGTGGAAAATTGCCCCCAATTGGTGGGCCATGGAGTGACAGATGCCTAAAAAGCCATTAGCGAAGGCCATTCCTGCCATTGTCGCCGCATAATGGACTTTTTCCCGCGCTTTCGGGTCTTTAGCTCCGTTATGATAGGAACTGGGCAAGTATTTAAACAGCAGTCGGATGGCATCTTGAGCAAGAGCATTAGTATATTCTGAGGCTAAAACCGAGACGTAGGCCTCAAGAGCGTGAGTTAAAGCGTCAATTCCGCCGTAGGCTGTCAATTTTTTCGGCATATTCAGCACTAATTCCGGATCGACGATGGCCATGCTGGGAGTTAGAGCATAATCTGCCAAAGGATACTTAATATTATTACGGCGATCGGTCACGACGGCGAAGGGAGTCACTTCTGATCCTGTTCCCGAAGTGGTGGGAATACACACCATCAGAGCTTTTTCGCCTAAAGGGGGCAATTCATAGACTCGTTTGCGGATATCCATAAAACGCATGGCCAAGCTCTCGAATTCTATCTCTGGATGCTCGTAGAGTAGCCACATGATTTTAGCGGCATCCATGGGGGAACCACCACCGATAGCGATAATTACATCGGGATTGAAGGTATTAATGACATTTAACCCCCGTTCGACGGTTTCTAGGGAAGGATCGGGTTCCACATCATAAAAGATATTAATCGTGATGCCGATTTCTTCTAAAACTTCCTCTAAAGCTGCGGTAACTCCTAGGTCAAAAAGAGGTTTATCGGTGACAATAAAGGCCCGTTTTTTGCCGGCTAATTCCCGAATAGCGACGGGTAATGCTCCGTATTTAAAATATACTTTTGGTGGTACTCGGAACCAAAGCATATTTTCCCGGCGCTCGGCTACGGTTTTAATATTTAATAGGTGGGTAGGTTCGACGTTTTCGCTGATGGAATTACCGCCCCAAGTGCCACAACCGAGGGTTAAACTAGGATCGAGACGGAAGTTATAGATATCACCAATTGCACCCTGGGAGGAAGGGGTATTAATTAATACCCGGGCCGTTTGTACGTTGTCTTGAAAGTGCTTAATATGTTCCCGATTGGAGGGTGCGGTATAAAGCACGGCCGTATGACCTCGACCGGCAAATAAGACCAGTTTTTCGGCTTTTTTGACCCCATCTTCAAAGTCTTTCGCTCGGTACATGGCTAAAATTGGCGAGAGTTTTTCGTAGGAAAATGGTTCTTCTAAGCCAATATTTTCCACTTCTCCGATTAGTAACCTGGTATCTTCGGGAACGGAAATTCCAGCCATGGTGGCTAATTTTTCTACCGGTTGTCCGACGATATCGGGGTTGATATGACCATCTTTTAGGAGAATCCCGACGACTTTTTCCCTTTCTTCGGGGGAAAGAAGATAGGCCCCGCGAGCAATAAATTCCTGTCGAACTTCTTCATAGATGCTATCGACAACGATTACCGATTGTTCCGAGGCGCAAATCATGCCGTTATCAAAGGTTTTACTGAGAATAATCGAGGAAACGGCCATTTTTATGTGAGCGGTTTCGTCCACTAAAGCGGGGGTATTGCCGGCACCGACTCCTAGGGAAGGTCTTCCGGAAGAATAGGCCGCTTTTACCATACCGGGACCGCCGGTAGCAAGGATTAAATTAATGCTGGGATGTTGCATTAATGCTTGGGAAAGTTCCACCGATGGCTGATCGATCCAACCAATAATACCGGCCGGTGCGCCTGCTTTGACGGCCGCTTCTAAGACTATTTTGGCCGCTGCGATGGTGCAGTCTTTGGCTCGCGGATGGGGGGAAAAAATGATGCCGTTGCGGGTTTTCAGGGCAATTAGGGCTTTAAAAATGGCTGTGGAGGTGGGATTTGTGGTGGGTACGATCCCCGCTAAAATGCCCACGGGTTCGGCGATTTTTTGCAATCCAAAGGATTTATCTTCTTCGATAATGCCGCAGGTTTTGCTGTGTTTATATTTGTTGTAGATGATTTCTGAGGCAAAATGGTTTTTAATCACTTTATCTTCTATTACTCCCATCCCTGTCTCTTGTACTGCCATTTTAGCTAGGGGAATGCGAGCGTTGTTGGCTGCTAATGCGGCTTTTTTGAAGATAAGATCTACTTGTTCTTGGTTATAGTTGGCAAATTGTTGTTGAGCTTTTTTTACCTGTTGTATCAGTTCTTCTAGCTCTTGTCTATTGGTAACTATCATAACAATTTTGTTGAAAAAATTAGGCATTTTATTCTACTATAGCGTTTTTCGGCAAGGTACTCGCTCAATCTTGGGATTTTCTTTATAGTCTCCTAAGCATTGGTATTATAGGATACTAATAATCCTAGGTAATACTAAATCTGGTTATTAAAGACTGATTATTTATTCCCATTTTTGCATGAGTGCATGAGTAGAAAACGGGTTTCTCGGAGAAACCCGTTTTCTGTGCTACATTTATATCTATTTTATTTCCCCCTCTATTATCCTGATTTCTTCCTCACTTAATCCATACAATTCATATACTATTTGGTTAATTTTTGTTTCTAACTCCTTGACTTCTTTTCTCTTAGCTTCTAAGCATTGTTTAACTAAAGATTTGATCGCTTGTTTTTGGTTTTCTGTTGCATTAGCGATAGGAATTTGCCTAATATAATCGGTAAAAGCTCTTAGATATCCACCTCGAACTTTATTAGAAATATAAGAATAGAACCACTCTATAACAACTGAATTAAGTAATCCACAAAGCCATAATTCATTGATTGGCATAAAATAAACTGTATTAGCTAGATAAAATTTATTCAGTTCAATCATAAAACTTTGGGACTCATATATATCTGGATAAATAATTTTAGGTTGTTCAAATTCTTGCCAATACTTACAAGAACGCAATTCCCAAAAAAAGCGACCTTGATCATCTCTTTTAATTAATTTATCCCGAAATTCTTGAAATCTTGCATAAATTGCGGGATAGGTTTGAGCAAAGATTGCTTCTGCTTCTATTTTACTTTTATCTGACCAAGGATGACTTTTATTTTCCGATGACTCAATTTTAATTAAATACTGTTCTGCGAAATCTATTCGCCATCTTTTTACATCTCGTCCCCGTAGAAAAGGTTTAATAACTTCCTCGGAGGAGGGATGTTCACTAATTAATCTATCGCGGGTGATTTTATCAATCACAAAAGCTTCATTTAAACCTGTTTTAATGCCATAATATAATTTACCTTTTACATATTCTCCCAAAGGAGTACCGACTTTTTGCAATTTAGCCAATAAATCTAAAGTTTGTGAAGATTCTAATTTCCAACCATCAGCAGATAAATTAGCTTGAGTGATGGTCAGATAATCTTGTTCTAGAATTGTGGCAAACTGGGTGATATTTTGATCTCTGTGTTTATCCCAAGCTAAAGCTTTAAACTGATTGCCATCCCATTTATCTTTACTTAAAGCGATAATACTGGGATAAGCGGTAGCTTCTTCAAAGACGGGAAAATCACCAAAGTCAATTAAATTAAAAATTTTCGTCGAATTGCTGAGAAGTTGTCTTAATTTTTCTCCGTATCCCGAACGAAAATATTTATTTGAGGAGATATAAGTTAAATAACCTTTAGTTTTGAGTATTTGTAAACCCCGCTCATAGAAATAGACAAATAAATCGGCAATCCCGGTATAGGATTGATAAATTTTCTGCAAGATAGGTTTAATATTTTTGAGTTCCTCCTGTCGGATATAAGGAGGATTGCCAATTACCACATCAAAACCGATAAAATTCCCCTTATCATCTAGAACTTCGGGGAACTCGAAGCGCCATTCAAAAGCATTATGATAAATCTTACCGCTTTCAATCTCCTCTAGTTGCGGACGTAACTTATCAATCTCATTCCTTAACTGACTAATCTTCCTTTCCCGCGCTTTCTTTTCCTTGGGTGACTCCTCAAATAACAAAATTTGATTCTCTAGACTATATAAATCCGTTTCCAAACCGCGCAAGCGCTTTTTCAGAGGATTATCTCCCTGTAAAGTCTGACGAAAACTACTCTTAATCTCACTTATCAATCTCTCCATCTCGCGCTTTTGCGATTTATCCTCCGCGTTGCGATAGACTCTCACCGCATCCTTATAACTCTCGATACTTAAACGATTTTTGCGGGAAAAGACTTGTAAATCATTGGATAACCCAAAGCGACTAATCAGAGAATTGCCAACCTTGATATTAATATCGATATTCGGTAACGTCTCTAACTCATTATCTGCTTTGTAGTAAGCATTCTTGAGTAACTCAATCCATAAACGCAGACGACAGATTTTCACCGAGTTGGGATTGATATCAACTCCAAAGAGACACCCCTCAATCAGACGCTGTTTTTCCTGAAATAAAGTCTCCTGTACTCGCTGACTTTCTCGACTGCGGGGATTATACTCAAACAGATTACCGTCATCATCGGTGACGATTAACTCATCGTTCACCACCTCAACCCGATAATCCCTGAGAGTTTTCCCCTCTTTATCCACTAAAATCTGTAACTCACTCTTAATCGCGATTATCTCGTTCAAAGCAGAAACAAGAAAATGTCCCGAACCCACCGCAGGATCACAAATTTTGAGACTATTGATAATAGCATTGGCTGCCGTTTTGTCTTTGATGCGGTTATACACATCCTCGATTGTCTGACAATCCCATCCCTGACTCTGGTTAAATTTCTCTATCACTGCGCGTCGAATCGTTTCCCGACACATATACATAGTGATGAAACCGGGGGTGAAAAAGGAACCATCCTTATATCCGTTGATTTTCTCGAAGATTAATCCCAACACTGACGCATTGATAAGAGTCTTATTGTCTTCCTGTATCGCTTCCCCACCTTCGCTGCTAAAATCGTAGGCATTGAGAAACTCGAATAGGTATGCTAAAGCGTTGATTTCTCCTGTTCGCTTTTTCCCCTGACTATCCTTTAAGACTGTTCCTGCAAAAATCTCTAAATTCTCCGAACGCAGGTTACTGATGACTATGGTTGATTGTTCTAAGTCTGTGGGTTCAAATAGGGAACTGTTGAGATAGGGAACCTGAGTATGGGTATTCTGGATGTCTTTGCTTCTTTCTGTCTGTTTTTTGGCCAAAACGCTGAAAAATAAGCGATTTAAGTCGTCATAGTTGGCAATTTTGCCTAAATTGAGAAACCCTAGGGATTTATCCCCCCGATGATACCTAATTATCTGCGCTTCTAATAGTTTGAGGAAGAGGATTCTATTTATCCAGGTTATCCCCAACTCTAAACCGATATTCAATAGTCTCTCCTCTTCCGTCTCCCCAAATTCCTCGGGATTGGGTAAACGAGAGATTTTATCTAAACTCTCCACTTGACTGATAGCGTTCTCTAGCAGCGAACCGGGTTGACGCGCTGCCGGTTGCAGACGTTGGATGAGTTTTTTTCCTCCCTCTTTTATCTCTGTCAATCCGATGATATGCAGCAGTTCACTATAAAAGTTTTTGTCGAGACTGTTGCTATCGTTCGCAAAGGGGAGTTTTAACAGGTGTTCGGGAGAAAAGATTTTATAGAGACTGATAAGGTTATGTTCGTCTTCCCGGATGGTTTGGGAGTATTCCCGCAAGTCAAAATGGGTGTATGTCAGGGAATCGAGTATGGAGTTAAGGAAGGGTTCTCCTATCTGTTTGTAGAAGAAGTCGGTGGTTTTTCCCGTTAGTCTCCCCGTCTCAAAGTCATTAAACTGTCTGACAAGTTCCTGATTTTGTGCGAATAGTCTCTCGAAGATATTCCCGTCAAAGATAAACCACTCATATATATTGGTAGCAATCAGGTGTTTTATCTCTAGGTTTTTCTCGGTTATCCTTTCCCGTAGGAAGTAGAGGAGTAATTCTTGTAATGCTTTACAGTTGAGTTTGTCTCTCCGCAGCATCTCGCTTTTATTGCTGGGTTTCTTGACTTCCAATATCACCCCCACGGAATCCCGCGACTCTTTCCCATTATGGATGACTAAATCATTCCTTCCCTTGGTGTTGATGAAATGTTGGGGACTATAGTAGTTGTGTTTGAGAAAGTCTGCAAGCAGGTTTTTGTGGAACTCCTCGGATTCTGTCTCGTTTATACTCCCCAAGAGTTGTCCTAGGTGGGTTTGAAACTTCTCTACCTGACTACGACTCGGTTTGACTCTCAGGAATGCTTTGTTTAATGCTTGTCGGGGAGAGAAATTTTCTGTCTTCATACCTTTATCCCTATTCCTACTCAACCCGGTTCTGGAGGCTATTTTTTTCTCTCTTATCTTTGCTCAAAAACTATATATATATTTTCGCACGGATTCCCATTATCTAAAAAGTCTAAAGCAAGTCTCGTCATTTGTCAAGGGTTTTGAGAAAAAAAATCGAGCCGATTTTATAATCACCGTAACAACAATTCAGATCGTAAGGATAATTCCGTAGGGATAATTCCGTAGGGATAATTCCGTAGGGATAATTCCGTAAGGATAATTCCGTAAGGATAATTCCGTAGGGATAATTCCGTAGGGATAATTCCGTAAGGATAATTCCGTAGGGATAATTCCGTAGGGATAATTCCGTAGGGATAATTCCGTAGGGATAATTCCGTAGGGATAATTCCGTAGGGATAATTCCGTAGGGATAATTCCGTAGGGATA
>NZ_JADBSZ010000130.1:0-19652 GCF_020246425.1 Microcystis sp. M079S1 | reverse complement strand
CAATCAAGTCCAAGAATACCTAGTCTGGCGGTTTTATGAACAAGAAATTGATTGGTTTCGGCTACAGGCAGGAGAATATATTAAACTAGAACCCGATAGTGATGGCATAATGCGCTCCCAAATCTTCCCCGGTTTATGGCTGGATAAAAACGCTTTATTAATGGGCGACTTAGGAAAAGTTTTAGTGATTTTGCAGCGGGGTTTAGAAACAGCAGAACATCGAGATTTTGTCAATCAATTAACTGCCAATCACAGCTAGATTTTAAAATTAGACGGGTGCATCTCACATTTGCAGACCTATGGACAATCAGCAATTATCAGTGACTCTTAAATTATTACAAATATGTCAGCAGCTGCGTGTAAGCATCCCACCGAAAAACTAATGCGCTCCGGGGTTTGGGGGGTTCTACCCCCCAAAAGCTTGGATTGAGTGATAAAATCGGAAGTAATACCAATTTTAGAAGATAGTTTCCCTTTAAAAATCCCAACTCAGTAGATTTACAAAAATGAGATGCACCCAATTAGATAATTATTCTTGATCCACTGTCCTAGAATTATAGAAAGAGTATTTTTGACTTGAATTTGTTCTTAACTGTCTCCCCCTTTTACCCCAATAATCTCGCCCCTGATAATCTTCTCATCACCTTACTTTATGTCAAATCTAATCCTTTTCTGGCATCGTCGCGATTTACGTCTCTCGGATAATATTGGACTGAGTAAAGCTAGGGAGCGTAGTCCGAAAATTATCGGGGTTTTCTGCCTCGATCCCGCTATTTTAGAGAGGGATGATATCGCCCCTGCTAGAGTTGCCTATCTCCTCGGTTGTCTAGAGGAATTAGAAAAAAATTATCGCCAAAAAGGTAGTCAATTACTGATTATTCGCGGCAACCCCAGCCAAACACTCGTCAACTTAGCTGGCAATTTATCGGCAAAAGCAGTTTTTTTTAACCTCGATATCGAACCCTACGCGCGTCAACGGGATCAACAGGTAATCGCCGCTTTACAAACAAAAGGAATTGAAGTAGAAACCTTCTGGGATCAACTTCTCCACGCTCCCGGACAAGTCCTCACCCTCTCAAAAAGTCCCTACACCGTATATACTCCTTTTTGGAAAAATTGGAGCCAATTAGCCAAAGCCAGCCCCAAAACCCTAGAAAACCTGCAAGGATTAGACGAAAATGAGGGGGAGAAACTCACAGAAACTATTAATTTACCAACCCTAGAAAATTTAGGTTTTACCTGGCAAAATCCCTTACCCCTCACCCCCGGAGAAAAGGCCGCCCATAGCAGATTAGAAGAATTTTGTCAAGGGGTTATTAACAATTATCAAGAAGATCGTAACT
Organism: Microcystis sp. M079S1; assembly: GCF_020246425.1. Lineage (NCBI taxonomy): Bacteria > Bacillati > Cyanobacteriota > Cyanophyceae > Chroococcales > Microcystaceae > Microcystis > Microcystis sp. M079S1. The sequence goes on along the minus strand of NZ_JADBSZ010000130.1, from coordinate 18,309 downwards.
TCCCCGCTTTCGATGGGACCTCGCGCTTGAGTGCCGCTTTAAAATTTGGGGCGATTGGTATTCGCGCAATTTGGACGGCAACCCTAGAATTATTAGAAAATTGCCGGGCCGAGGAAGCAAAAAATAGTATTATCACTTGGCAGCAAGAGTTAGCTTGGCGGGAATTTTACCAGCATTGTCTCTATTTTTTCCCAGAATTGGCGGTCGGTGCTTATAGAAAAGAATTTCGTCATTTTCCTTGGCAGGATAACGAAGAACATTTTCAAGCTTGGTGCCAGGGAAAAACCGGCTATCCGATCGTTGACGCAGCCATGCGACAATTAAATGAAACGGGATGGATGCACAATCGTTGTCGCATGATCGTGGCGAGTTTTTTAACCAAGGATTTAATTATTAACTGGCAAAAAGGCGAAAAATACTTCATGCAGAAACTTTTTGATGGCGATTTAGCCGCTAATAATGGTGGTTGGCAGTGGAGTGCCTCTAGTGGCATGGATCCGAAACCTTTAAGAATTTTTAATCCCGCTAGTCAGACACAAAAATTCGATCCGGAAGGGGAATATATTCGTCAATGGTTGCCAGAATTAGCTTCCGTAGATACGGAATATCTAGTAACCGGGAAAATCCCCCGTTTAGAAAGACATCGTTGTGGTTATCCTGAGCCAATTGTCGATCATAATCAACAACAAAAAGAATTTAAACGACTCTATAGTAATCAGAAGCCAAAACGGTAAAACTAGCTACTTTTGACCGGCTTTAATCTGGTTCCAAACATCCTCTAAACTTAGATATAACACAGGCACAACAATTAAACTCAACAGGGAAGAAGTGACTAAACCTCCCACAATTACCATCGCCATGGGTTGCCGCAATTCCGCACCAGTACCCAATCCCAAAGCGATCGGAATCATGCCTAAAATTGTCGAACAAGTGGTCATTAAAATCGGTCTTAACCTAATCATTCCCGTTTCTAAAACCGCTTCCTCCCGACTCCAACCCTGTTGACGCAATTGGTTAGTATAATCCAGCAATAACACAGCATTTTTATCGAGTAGTCCCAAGAGGAAGATAAACCCGATCAGAGAAATCATACTAAACTCACTACCCGTTACCAATAACCCCAACATTGCCCCCACAATCGCTAAAGGTAAACATAAAGCGATGACGATAGTTTCTAACAGTCTTCTGAATAATAACCATAAAACTCCTAACATTAAAATTGTCGCTAGGATTAAAGTGCGACCAAAACTGCCCAAAACACCGCTACTTTGAGAAGAAGTACCCCAACGCTGTAAAGTTATCCCTTCCGGTAAAGGAATCCCTTCAATTTTAATCGCCGCATCTTCTAATCCTAAATCGGGACTAAGATTAGCACTGAGAAAAATCGCCTGTTGACCATTTAAACGCTCGATCGCCAAAAAATCCCCCCGCTCATTTAATCTAGATGATAGGGAAATATCCTTTAAACCAGCGATTTTAGCGGCCTCAACCCGCAATTTCTCGGTACTATCGCGCAATAGCTTGAAATCATCGCTTTTAATCGCAATTTGGATCGGCTTTTCCGCTTCCGTCTGCACAAAAGGAATGTCCTCGACACTGACATTCACCCCTCTAATTGTCGGTAAAATTTGCCGAATCCGTTGCTGCACCGCACTGGTGTGAGATTTACGATCGCTCTTCAGTTTAACGTGAATTTTGCCACGATTCGGCTCACCGCGTAAACCGGCGATCATAAAAGTCGATTCCACTTCCCCATCCTGCAAAATCGGTGCTTCTAATTTGCTGCCATCGCGGATAGTGCGACGCAAAAGAAAACTTTCGGGAGAACTCGCTAACTGGGAAATCCAAGCGAAACTATCGCTAGAACTCTTAGCCGTCGGTTTATTAGGACTAATTTGCGTTATTTTCGGCAAAGGAGAAGTATAAACCAGATTAAACTCGCCGCGATCGAGTCGGGGAATAAATCCCCTAGAAATAAAAGGAATCAAGGCAATACCCGCAAAAAAGGTAATTAGGGCAATAGCAATGACCAGCAAACGATGACGTAATGACCAGTTTAAGAGCCGTCGATAGGTGTTCTCAATCGGTCGCTTTTGTTTCGTCATTTTTGCCTGTGCCTGCGGTTTCAGCCAATATAATGCCAAAACTGGCGATAAAGTTCTGGCGATCAACAGAGAAAAAATCACCGCAGCCGAGACAGTTAAACCGAAGGGTTGGAAAAACTGTCCCACCGCACCCCCCATAAAAGCCACGGGTATAAACACGGCAACAATGGTTAAAGTGGAAGCAGTGACAGCTAATCCGATCTCCCTTGTCCCCTTGAGTGCCGCATTTTTCGGGGTTTCCCCCGCGTCGATTAAACGGGAAATATTCTCCACATCGACGATCGCATCATCCACGACAATGCCGATCACCAAAGCCAGGGCCAGTAGCGTCAGGGTTTCCAGATTAAACCCATAGATGGCCATGATAATGAAAGTCCCCAAAAGAGATAGGGGGATAACCAGAGCAGAAATGATTGTAGCGGCGAAACTGCCTAAAAATATCAAGATCACCAGCACCGACAGCAAAACTGCCAAAAGTAAATCATCGATCGTGCCTTGTAGGGCAGCGCGAATATATTCCGCTTGGGTTTCAGCTAAAATTATCTTGACATCGGGCAGTTTTTGTGCTATGTCTTTAACCCGTTTTTCTGCCTGAGCGGCCAGATCGAGACTATTGGCAGCACCTTGTTTGATTACCTGCACAGCGATCGCCTCTTGGCCGTTAAAGCGCACCAGCGTGGGTAATGGTCGGGTTAAGCTTTTATGGGGATTATCTTCCCTAACTGTACCCTGACCGAGTAAATTAACTTTAGCCGTACCAGAAAGAGCTTTTAAGGGCGGAATTAAATTATCTTGGGCGATTTGGCTTAATTCTTCCAGAGTTTTCTGCTCACTCACCAGCGTATATGTAACTGTTGCCGACTCATTTAAATCAACGGGGATAACTTCTGTGGTAGCTTGAGGGGGTAAAGGGATTTGCGAGATAGCCTGTTTAACTGCTGCGGTGGCTTTGTCTAAATTTGTGCCAATTTTAAAGAAAACGCTGATTACTGACTGTCCGGGGGAAGTAGTCGAGGACACATCGCGACAACCGGGGAGAGAGAAAAGGGGATTTTCTAGGGGTTTAGTTAATTGCTGTTCCGTGGTGATAGCAGTAGCTAAATCCGCTTGAGCGTTAATTATGACGACTGGAAAGCTTATATCGGGGAAAAGAGCGTATTTTAGGGAACTAAAAGCCAAAATTCCTGCCATGGCCACCGCTAACCAGAAAGCAATGGTTAACCTCGGGGCATTAATCGCTATTCGAGAGATATTCAGACGTTCTCGCCATGATTCTTTCATCTTTTGATCATCTCTCATAAGTGGGAAGTGGGGTGTGGGAAGTGGGGTGTGGGGTGTGGGGTGTGGGGTGTGCGGTGTGGGGTGATGGGGAAGTGGGGAGATGGGGAGAATAAATAAAAATAGTCTCGGAGTCTCCTGAATACTGACTCCTAACCCCATGGTAGATGTTGGATTTTTGCAGGAGTTCTATTTTCTAACAAAGATAAGCAAAAATTATTTATTGACTGCAAAAACTTGAGAATATTTAAATTAACATTCCGCAATATTTATAAATTCTTAAGAATTAATTGAGAAAGATTTTTATTTAACAACGATGTTATCATGGTTACAGCGATTTTACTGAATTTCATAATGGGTTATTCTGTGCTTTTTTGACCAGCAATGGTTGAAACCCTTGCCACACCTAGAAGGGGATCCTAATTGAAGCGGGTAAATCAGTCAATTTCACCCCTAACGATGATCTTTTTTTTGTGTAGTTTTATTGCAAAAAAAAAGTTTTTTTGACAAAAAGCACAAAGTATGATAAGCCCAACCTATTTCTGGCTGCGAGTAATTATTGCAGAGTGGGGAAGTGGGGAGAATAAATAAAAGCAATCTCCTGTCTCGGAGTCTCCTGACTTGAAAGAGGGTGTGGGGTGTGGGGTGTGGGGTGTGGGGAAGAAAACCTCTTTCATCTGTGGGGGTGAAAATTTTTTCATCGAGACTGACTCCTGTGAATTGTCCTAGGCGAGAAACTTAACCAACTCCTCTAATTTTTGCCAAGCTAACCCACTGGCTAAAATGTCGCGAGCGAGGGCGAAACCGGCAGCATGGTCGCCAAAAGTGACCTTTTCTGCCACCTGTAGGGCAAGAGAGGCATTAATCGCCACAGCATCCCGTTGAGCCGGCGTTCCCCCCCCTTGCAGGACATTTTTGAGGATTTCGGCATTTTCTGGTACTTCCCCGCCTTTAAGGGCATTTAAACTGGCTCTGGGGATAGCAATTGACAAGGGATCGATCGCCGCAGAAATCACCTCGCCATTATTTAATAAAGCCATATCGGTCAGATCTCCTAACCCCACCTCGTCGAGTTTTTCCCGGCCGTGAACAATAATCGCCTTTGGGGTTCCCATTTGTGCTAAAGCCGTGGCCATGGGGGTGAGAAATTGCCGGTCATAAACCCCGATAACTTGACCTGTGGGACGGAGAGGATTAACTAGAGGGCCCAGAAGATTAAAAACCGTGCGAACTTTCAGGGTTTTGCGGAGATTAGCCACACTTTTCAGGGCTGGATGCCAACCGGGGGCAAAAAGAAAGGTCACTCCCACCCCATCTAAAGCCGCCGCTACTTTCTCGCTAGGGGCGCTCAAATTAACCCCAAGATATTCTAAAACATCGGCCGAACCGACCTTGCTGGAAGCAGAGCGATTGCCGTGTTTAGCCACTTTTACACCCCCGGCGGCCGCCACAAAAGCCACGGCAGTGGAAATATTAAAGGTTGAAGCCCCGTCACCGCCGGTGCCACAGGTATCGATAACGGGAGTGGTATGGGGTTTAGGGTCTTCTAAGCGAGATTGTTGCCGTAAAACTCCGGCCATTCCCGCTAATTCCGCGGCCGAGACTCCTTTTGCTTGCAAAGCCGCTAAAATCGCCCCCGATAAAACTTCCGGAATCTGGCCGTTTAACCATCCGGTCATTAATTCTTCAGCTTGGTTAAGGGAAAGGGATTTTCGATCGAGTAGTTGCTGCAGTAGGTTTGGCCAGTCTGGAGTGGTCATCGCTGTTCCATTGGTGTCGGGATGGGGGGGCGATATACTATCATAGCGGTTTGTCTGGAGAATCGATCGCTCCAGGTAATTTTTACTTTAAATCGAGCAAACCCTGTTCTTTTAACTTGGGATTAAAACGAATTTCCATCTGTACTCCCCGTTTTTCTAGGGTTGATAAAATATCGTTTTCTACTCGCCTGGATAGCTGTTTTAATAACTTCATTTTCCCTAATTCGTCAGCACTTTGATAAATTTCTTTTTCTGTCTCAGTCATGGCTAATTTAGCATCAATTGGTTCTGTCCAGAGTTTTTCATTGTCGATTACTGCCTGACTTTCTCTTAGCCAAGCTTGTTTAATCGATTCGAGAATAGTCCGATTAGGACGATCAATCAACTGTATTTTTAGCCAATAACAAGCTTGAGGCTGTCGGGCAAGATGTTGTTTTAAACTGAGATAAATATCACGAGAATAGCCGACAAACTCTAAGACTTGTTCTCGATCAAAAATGGCATAAACCCCGATTTTTCCCTGGAAATCAGCACAGATATTACCCGTGGCATCTAGGTAGGGAATATATTCTAATTGTTCGAGATTAGCCAAAGTATCAGACTCATTCATAATTAATCGTCGCTAATTGGTTGGAGATAAGTAGGTAGGTGTTAAAAACTTTCAGATACCCCGCTGATCAAGTAGGGTTGATTCAAGGTAGGGTTGATTCAAGGTAGGGTTGATTCATGAATCAACCCTACCCGTTTAAAATTGTACCAAAAAGTTTTAGGCTAAATTAGTCCCCAAAAATGATCAATTCTCAATGCCTACTGCTTCTCTTAACGAAATTGTTCACGCGGCCCTAAGTGGTCAAGTGGTTTCTTTTCCCACGGATACAGTCCCCGCTTTAGCGGTTTCTCCCCCCTATGCTGCCTTAATTTTTGCCGCTAAAAAACGGACTTTTGATAAACCCTTAATTCTCATGGCCGCCTCAGCAGCAGATTTATGGGATTATGTCGAGGGAAATCAGGAAGAAAGGGAAATTTGGCGGCAAATGACCGAAAAACACTGGCCCGGCTCCCTAACTTTGGTTTTACCTGCTGCTGAAAAAGTACCAAAAGTTCTTAACCCTAAAAATCCTAGCACGATTGGTATCCGAGTTCCCGCTCATGCGATCGCCAGAGAAATTCTCGGTCGAACTGGTGTTTTAGCGACCACAAGTGCTAATCTGTCAGGACAAGAGCCTTTATTGACTCCAGAAGCGATTATGACTACTTTTCCCTCGGTGACGGTGTTAGCGCCCACAGAAAGGCAAGCATGGGGAATAATCAATAGTGGACAACCCTCCACCGTCGCGCGTTGGCAATGTCAAGGATGGGATATCTTACGACAAGGGGCAGTTTTTCTGTAAATATGGACGATATTGACGCTTTAAAACGGGAATTACAGCAAACTCGCCTCGCTTATCAGATGGCCGTGGCAATTAATCACCTCAAAAGCAGTTTTTTGGGACGGGTTGCCCACGAATTGCGATCGCCATTGAGCAGTATGATCAGTCTCCATCAACTGATTCTCGCCGATCTTTGTGAAAGTCCGGCCGAAGAAAGGGAATTTATCGCCCAGGGGCAACTGGCGGGCTGTAAACTGATGGCAATGCTCGATGAGATGATTAATCTCTCCAAACTAGAGTCTGGTACTATACCTCTCGATCAAGAAATTTTTTCTTTAACTAAACTCTGGCAAGATTGGGCAAGTTTAACCTATTTACAGGCAGCTAATCGCAATATTAAGCTTAAATTTAGCCCTTTGACCGATGATATTGCTATTATTGCCGATTATCAACGTTTATCCTCCGCTCTTGTCCTTCTCGTCGATGCGGCGATCGCCAACTTAACGAGTGGCTCTATTTGTATATCGGTAAGTGCCCTTGGCGAGAAAAAAGTCACTATTACCCTAGAATTTCCGGGGGAAATCGCTCTCTGGCAAATGCCAGAAATTTCCCCTTTGAGTTTAGAATCAAAGCCAGAAGAAGTAAAACAATTTACTCAAGCTCTCGGTCTTTCTCCCGGTCTTAAATTTCAGTTAGCGAAAGGCATTATCGAAGTCTCGGGGGGGGAAATGAGCTTAGATCAAATCGATAACAATAGTCAGGACAAGCTCACACGGATCGTTTTTTCTTTACCTCGATCGCCGGATAGGAAAACTCCTCGGGATAACGATTAAATAATACCATCGTCGTGGTGGCGTTGCTTTGGAAACCAATGCGCCGGTAAAAATTTTCTTGATTAGTAGTCATCAAATAGACTCTTTCCACCCGATTTATTCGGGGATGGGCCAAGACTGTTTCTACTAATTTACGCCCTAAACCCGCTCCCTGATAATCGGGATGAACGATCACATCCCAAATAGTTGCCCGATAAATGCCGTCAGAAATGGCGCGAGCAAAACCAATTAATTGCCGCTCATTCCACACCGTCACCACCGGATCACTATAGTCAATTGCGGTTTCTAAATCTTCTAAACGGCGATCGATTGCCCAAAATGCGGTTAAATTAAATAATTCTCGTAGTTGCGATAGATCTATCTTGCTTTTATCCTCGTCAAACTGAATCTGACTACAATCAACCATGATATTTCCTTAGTCTAAGACTAAAAAATAAAAGAGGATTCACGCTCGATCGGGCTGATTTATGAGCAATTTCCCCTAATCTATGTGTTTGATTATACTCAATGCCTCAGATAATCTCTAGTTGATTTATCGTGATTTCTTGACAAGTCAGGATTCAGGATTCAGGAGTCAGGAGGAGATAGGGTGATAGGGTTTTGGGGTGATAGGGTTGAGACAGCTTCCCCACTTCCCCATTACCCCACTTCCCCATTACCCCACTTCCCCATTACCCCACTTCCCCACACCCCACTTCCCCACACCCCACACCCCACACCCCACTTCCCACACCAATGCTTAACAATCAAAGATCTTCGCCAGTGTCTGTCATTTGTTTAGGGGAAATCCTCTTTGATCTAATTGCCGATCAAAGCGAGCGCTCTATAGAGCAAGTGACTTCTTGGACAACCTATGCCGGGGGTGCGCCGGCAAACGTGGCCTGTGGATTGCGAAAATTGGGCATAAATTCGGCTTTTATCGGTTGTGTGGGCAAAGATCAACGAGGGGAACAGTTAATCGCCTTGCTAGACGCTCTCGGAGTCGATACTACTGGTGTACAGTATCATGCCACCCTACCCACCCGACAAGTTTATGTCACCCGCGATGCTGGGGGAGACAGACATTTTGCGGGTTTTGGCGGCAGAAAAACGACTGATTTTGCCGATACTGCCCTTAATGCTGACCTATTGCCCGAAAATCTGTTTAAAAATGCCGATTATCTAGTGATGGGAACCCTAGGGTTAGCCTATCCCCCGGCGAGAGCGGCGATGATGCGCGCCCTCGAATTAGCTAAAATTTACGGGGTGAAAGTATTGATCGATATCAACTGGCGGCCGGTTTTTTGGCCTAATCTTGAGGCCGCTCCCGATCGGATTCGAGATTTTATCTTCCGGGCCGATTTGCTCAAATGTAGCGAGGAAGAAGCCGCATGGTTATTTGGCACTGATACCCCCGGAGAAATATCATCACAATACCCCAATTTAGGGGCAATTCTGGTTACTGGCGGCGCAAAAGGTTGTAAATATCATTTAGGCGAAAATAGCGGCACTGTCAAGGCTTTTACTGGGGAGGTGGTGGATACAACCGGGGCGGGGGATGGCTTTGTGGCGGGTTTTTTGGCTCGTGCCGGTCTTGGAGGCGATAAAATTGGGGAAAATGCCGATTTAGCCCGTAAGGCGGTGATTTATGCCTGTGCGGTGGGGGCAATGGTGACAAGGGGAGCAGGAGCGATCGCATCCCAACCGACTCGGGAACAGCTGGAGGAGTTTCTAGCGGCCTTTGACTCCTAGAAATTAGCTCTTATTTGCCAGTTTTTTGGTCAAACCAGTCTAAAACCCGATTCCATGCCCACCAGCGATCGCTATCGCCCCACTGACGCTGACAGGATAAACTGCTGATATAACCCACATGACCGCCATGGTTGGTTAAGAGTAGATCGACGTGGGGATTATCGGCAATCGCTGCTTGCAGATCGGGAATAACTGCCGGGGAAAAGAGGGGATCATCGGCCGCGTAGAGGATAAAAGTGGGTTTAGTTAAATAGGGTTGAAAGGGCAAGGGACTACTAGCGGCATAATAGTCAAAAACTGTCTCAAATCCTAAGTTTTTAATCACTAATTCTCGATCAAATCCCGCAATCGTGGTGGCGCGAGTAATTGCTTCGGGATCGATATGATCGGGATGAGCTTGATGGATGCGTTTGGCTAACTTGCGTAATTCCCTGGCGATCGCTTTTTCCAAATGTTTCCCCCAGGGATCCCGGACGAGATAGGATAAAGAACGATTAGAGTCTAAATTAGGACAAATTACCGCACCACCACCGATATCGACGGGATCGATCCCCATATCTTCCTGATTCTCTGCCGATTTAATTCCCCAGAGGGCCAATTGTCCCCCCAGAGAGTAACCTGTGAACCAAAAAGGAGCGGGACAGCCCATTTTTTGAGCTTGGGCGGCAATATGAAGGAAATCTAGCCCTTCATAGATGCCATCGGAGGTGAGAGTCGGGGATAATTCGGCTGTCTTACCGTGGGCCCGCCAATCGAAGAGGACGACTGCGTAGTTTCTTGCTACGGCTTTTCTGCCTAAAATTCTTAAAAACCATTGATTATCTAAGTCTCCCGTGATGCCGTAGGTGCCGATAATTGTTCCTTTCGCTTGCGGGGGAATGGAAACAATCCCGTAGATGGGGACCGCATTGGCCCCGGTGAAAATGGTTTCTTGATAGACTGGTTCGGGAATAGCGATCGTATTTTGCCAGGTTTCTCGCGCTTTTAGGGACACATAGAGAGTCATGGCAAAACCGTTTTTCAGCAATGGGGGCGGGGTGTAGGTGAGATTATCGGTCTTCGTCCTCGGATGGGCAATCATAGCAACACAGGGGAATCAAAAAGTCAAGAGGGGGAGACAAAAATTAACTTATGCCCACCGCTTTCTTAAAAATTGTAAAGCAAATTGTCCCAAGCGGCGAGCAACTCTGGCAGGGCAGTGGCCGACCAATTGCCCTCACAACCGCGACCTTGATAGAGAATCAATCGCAGGGAATAATTATCGGGAAATCCTGCCGCTTCTAACCATAAAAGCTCGCTTTCCGCTTCACAAGCAATACTTTCTTCATCCATTAATTCTGTGGCCATGGCCGCCATAGTTGCGGTCAATTGTGATAGTAACCGACGCAAATCTTGCCACTCGGCCTCGGTCAATTCGATCGCCCAATCATCGCCACCAATTAATCCTTTATAAACGGCTGCCTTAGGATCCCAACCGAGTCGCCAACCTGAACCATATTTGAGAATTTTTTCCATAATTTTCTAGAATTTTAATAGGTCAGCATCTCCCGGTTTTGATAAAGAGGGACGACGGGGAGAGGGACTGGGAGAAGGGCTAGGAGTGGGGGTTTCTTGGGGGAGAATGGCGGGGTTATAAATTTCGACTAGAAGGGTGACTAACTGCTGCCGTTGACGACGATTAAGACTGTTAATCGCTTTGATATCGGCAGCCATCGGGTTAACCGTAAGGGTTGCTTGTCCAGGATAGTTTTCTTCGCTGATTTTCTCGTTCACTCCTAGATAATCCCCTAGGGTTAATTGCCAATCAAAACGGATGAGAGTAAACCTTTTTTTTGTATCTTGATGATAACGAAGAAAGCGACTTATTAAAGTATTATTCGGATCGATCGCCCCTGTATCTCGACGGGTATAGTTGTTTTCTTTCGGTAAATCTGGCATTGCTTGATAAATTTGTTGAGCAACTGTTTCGGGTCGTTGAATTTGGCTCATCCCGGTGGATTGCCACGATAACCACCAGAGAATTATCCCCATTCCTAGACAAAATACTAATAATAGTATTCGCTGAATTTTCAGATTTTGAGGGAATTTTAACAGCATATTAATCAAGAAAAGATTGAAGTTAATTATCTAGCACCAGTGGTAATTTTTCAGGAACAATTCAAGGGATGCTGTACTGCATTTAAACTGCGTATTGTAAACTTTAGGACAAATGCTCAACCCCCCTCTCCCTGCTCCCATGAAGTCTTAACGAGTAATTCAGATAGTCAACAGCTTAGTCATCCCCATCATAGCAAAGACTGGACACGATCTAGAGGCCAGTAAACTTTATAGGCTTGACCAACGATATAACTTTCTGGCAAAAAACCCCAAGCACGGGAATCAAAACTATGGTTACGATTATCTCCCAAAACAAACAGGGTTTTTGGGGGTACAGTCATAAATTCTATTTCATAATTGGCCAACTCGGCGGTGTAGGGTTCCTCGATAACTTGCCAGTTGAGATAAACTTTACCCCTGCGGATTTCAATGGTATCCCCAGCAATAGCGATGACTCGTTTGATAAAAAAATCTCCAGAATTAGGCTCTAGTTGCTTAATTTTTTCGGGAGTTCTAAAAACAATTATATCGCCTCTTTTCGCTTGATAATTACCAGATTGACTGACGAAAATGCGATCACCTACTGCGAGGGTAGGCAGCATGGATTCGCTCGGAATCTCGAAAAATTCTATTCTTTGGTGTAACCATTCGGGAAAATAATTACAGATAATTCCCCAAGTAAAAATTGCTGCCACCATCAGCGCCAAAATGGAACGATAGGTGTGACGATGGGGATGGAATTGATCGGGGAAAGTGTGGTAAACATGATAAACAGCGATCGCTGTAATTAAAGGGGTAAGAAAGAGGATATTAGCCCAAAAATCATCCATTTTCAGGGTAATCAGGGATATAGTCAGAAAAATTATCCCTAAGATCACCTTATCGGCGTACAATTGCCCTAACCCCGGTATAATCCGGTTAGCGAAGACGGCAAACCATGGGTTTTTCTGTTTCCGGGGAATTTTCTCTAAGCTGTTATTCTGTCTGGAATAATAAACAGTCCAGTGAGCGTCAAAAATATTGCTAATGTAAACGATAACCAGAGCAACTATTCCCCCTAATCCCCAGCTTACAGGGCCATTGTGGCTAAAAATTGACCAAATTGTCACAATTATTAATATTACTTGAGCGATTGCCAAAATGGTTGCTTTTTGGTTTTTGTTAGCATACCATTGTCCCAAGCCGGGGAAGAACATCGAGAGATTGACAGCTAACCAGGGATCTTTTGCCAGTGAATTAGTCGCATCAGGAGGAGAAACAGCCGAAAAAAGGGGGGGTTTGCTCATAGTATAGACCTATTGCCAATTCAGTAAACAGTAAACAGTAAATAGTAATCAGTGAACAGTGATCAGTGAACAGTGATCAGTGAAAACATATTAGGAATAATACTGCTCGCTTAATACATACTGCTCACTTAAAACTCAAATCTGATAACTGATAACTGATAACTGATAACTGGTAACTGATAACTGATAACTGATAACTGATAACTGATAACTGATAACTACTATAGCAACCAACAACACTTAATGATTTTACTTCAATTTAGCACATCTCATTACTGTCGCAAAGCTCGTTTAGCACTAGGTTATAAGGGGATTGATTACCAAGTAGAAAATCTCACCCCCGGACTACATATTCTCAAACTCAGGCCTCTAACCAAAGGGTTAACCACTGTCCCCGTTTTAATGGCAGCGGATGAGATTATTGCCGATTCTACTGCCATTTTAAAATATTTAGAAAAAGTAGTTTCTTTCCCCTCTTTTATTCCCGCTGGGGAAAAGGAGAAAAATCAAGCTTGGTTACTAGAGGATTGGTTAGATGAAAGTATTGGAGTAGCGACTAGATTTGTCTATTATGATTATCGCGCTGGAGAGGGAAAAGCGATCGATTCTTCCCTGAGTAGTCAAATAATTATTAATATCGTGCGACAACAATATAAAATCACCCCGGCAATGGTAAAACTAGCGGAGGAGCGCCTAGAAAATGCCCTCAAGATTCTAGAATATTGGCAAAATCAAGCCTATTTGGTGGCGGATAAATTAAGTGTAGCCGATATTGCCGCCACTGCCCTACTCAGTCCTCTGGCTCTAATTCCCAGTTATCGTCAAAAATATCCCTGGTTGTTTGCTAGAATCGAGGAAATTCATCAACAGTGTCGAGAAAAATTGCCCCCCGGTTTAAATTAAATGCAGCGAACGACAAAAATTATCATCCTCATCTCGATCGGTTTCTTATCGCCCCTAAAAGCCCTTGCTTTGCCCGCTCCTGAAGATATTCCCGAAGAAGTTTTACGAGCAGAAATTATCACTTCGGCTCGCTCGCCCCTTGATAATCAACCCCTAACTGCGGCAGAATATGCCTTACTAGAAGAACAATTAGCCACCAGCATTTATCCCCCCCAAATTAATCCCAAGATTCGACAATTAATTGCCCTGAGAAGATTACAAAAATTCCTCCAGATATTGATACCTTTCTATCGTTAAAATCAAAATAGCCGATCTCCTGTGGCAAGAGTGCCTATGCTAACCGAAAAATTAGAGAGGATTAGAGCAAGGCGATCGCTTTTATCACCAGCAGACAAAAATCCCGTGTTATTATTAATGAAAAAATCATAAAGTTTTGTAACAAACCTTGACTGCTATCCTCCGCCCCCAAGAAAAGCCCCTGCTTAATCGTCCTTGGTACTCCCTGTCCCCTCTCTGGCAAGGAGACGAAACCGATGTTAAACAAGGTTTACCCCATAGCCAACTCGCACCCCCGTGGCAGATTTTAATTCTCGGCGATGGTTCTCCCACCCGTCATTTACAACTTTTAACCGGTGAAAAAACGGAAGTAGATGTGATCGATATGTCCCCCATCGGCGACGATGAGGATGGCGCACCGATGAAAATTAGCCTGATTCCGGGGCCGAGATTGCGTCGTCAAGTCTGGTTACGCACAGCTAGTGGTCAAAGGTTAGCCTATGCCGCTTCTTGGTGGTCTGTCAATCAAGTGGACGAATATCTAGAAAATCGTTCCCTACCGATTTGGGAAAGTCTCTCGCGGCTGCACACGGAATTGTATCGCGATGTGCAGGGACTTTATTACGGTCATTCCCCGGAATTAGAAATAGCTTTTGGGGAAAAAGGAGCATTTTGGGGTCGTCATTACCTATTTTGGCACGCTCGCCAACCCCTTACCCTGATTTACGAGGTTTTTTCTCCCTATCTCCGTAAATACCTCGGCGAAATGAGAATTGATCAATTAGGATAACTGCTGTAGATATTTCTAAGTAGGGGTTGCTGAATAAATCTAAAAACCTTGTTGGATAATATCTTTAGGCTTTTTTGAAATCAAAAAGTGGGGGAAATTTAGGCACTTTTTCCCTGAAAATTAGGTAATTGGCCACCTCAAAACAGGTAAAACCCCACACCCCACACCCCACACCCCACACCCTACCCCCACGAAAAACTTTTTGCCGCAAACCCTAGTTAATCTTTGGAGAGAATTAAATGATTTTTCTCCGTTAATTTTGCCATCCAACCCGGTTCAATCACAATCGTGCTAATTTTTTCGATAATAATTGCGGGTCCTGTCAGACAATCAAAAGGTTGCAGATCTGAACGCTGATAAATTGGCGTTTCCCGCCATTGATTAGCCATAAAAACCGCTACTCGATCGAGCATAGGAGGTAATTCTCCCATCGGACGGGAGCGAGTTAAAATTGCTTCTTTGGGACTGTCCATAGTCTGGATCAATTCCACGGCAATCGACTCAACAATTAAAGCTTTTTGTTCTTGCTTAAACCCATAACGTCTTTGATGTTCCCGTTCAAAATCCTGACGCATTTGATCGCTAAAATTAACCGCTAAAGTGGCATCACTGCCTTGATATTTTAAACTAACTTGCTGCCGCACCTGATTATAATCCTCTAATTCCCGACCCGCTAAAACTTCTAATTCGTTCATTTCCGTGAGCAACTGCCCGATTAAATCGGCATTTAAGGGCTGTTCGATCGCTTTTTCTTTAATTACCCTCAAATCGGCCAAACCCATGCCGTAGGCGCTTAAAACCCCGGCGTAGGGATGGAGAAAAATACTTTTCATTCCCAGAGTATCGGCAATTAAACAGGCCACTTGACCCCCGGCACCGCCAAAGGTACAAAGAGTATAATCACTGAGATCATAACCCTTTTGTAGAGAGATTTTTTTAATCGCATTAGCCATATTTTCCACGGCAATTTGAATAAACCCCGCAGCCAGCAGTTCAGGACTATTATTACCCCCCATTGTTGCCGCCAATTCGTGAAACTTTGTCAGCACAATCTCTCTATCTAGGGGTAAATTTCCTTCTTGTCCAAAAATAGCGGGAAAATAGGTGGCTTGAATTTTTCCTAACAAAACATTAGCATCGGTAATTGTTAATGGTCCACCCCGTCGATAACAGGCAGGTCCCGGATTAGCTCCGGCACTTTCTGGTCCAACCCGAAAACGAGAACCATCATAGACTAAAATCGAACCTCCACCAGCGGCCACGGTGTGAATACTTAACATCGGCGCTCGCATTCTTACGCCAGCAATTTCGTTATCTGTTTGGCGCTCATATTCCCCTTGAAAATGAGAAACATCGGTGCTAGTTCCTCCCATATCAAAACTGATAATTTTGCTAAATCCCGCCCTTAAACTGGTTTGTACTGCCCCGACTATTCCCCCCGCAGGACCAGATAAAATGCTATCTTTACCCTGAAATTTATCGGCGGTGACTAAACCGCCATCGGATTTCATAAATAACAAGCTAGTTTTCGGTAATTGCTGGCTAATACTATCAACATAGCGGCGTAAAATTGGCGATAAATAGGCAGAGACTACCGTGGTATCTCCCCGGGATACCAGTTTCATTAAAGGACTGACTTGATGGGAAATGGCTAGATGAGTAAAGCCGATTTCTTCGGCAATAGCTGCCACTTGTTTTTCGTGGTCGGGATAACGATAACTGTGCATAAAAACAATCGCACAACTTCGGATACCCCCTTGATAAACTGGTATTAAATCGGCTTTAACTTGGGCGGGATTAACGGCGATTAATTCTTGTCCTTGACGATCGTACCGTTCGGCCACTTCGATAACTTGTTCGTATAATAAAGAAGGAAGAATAATTTGACGGGCAAAAATATCGGGGCGATTTTGATAGCCAATTCTCAAGGCATCTTTAAAACCTTTGGTGATTAACAAAACCGTGCGCTCTCCTTTTCTTTCTAACAGCGCATTGGTGGCTACCGTTGTTCCCATTTTGATCACTTCGATGTTATCTAGGGAACCACTAATATCTTTGATCCCTTGAATGACTGCATCTGGGTATTTTTCGGGATTCTCCGAGAGCAGTTTATAGAGAACAATCCACTGTTGATCGGCAAGGGGAACAATCAGAAATCTAGCGGCATCTCTAGCTAGTCGTTCAATAATTTCTGGTCGATCGATTATCGCCACTATATCGGTAAAAGTTCCCCCTCGATCGATAAAAAATTTTAACATAATCCCTTCCAGTTCTCAGAATCAATGAACAATTGCGCCTAATCCTTTTAAAATAAACTAGATTGATTTATCTGAGTAAGCAAAATGTCCACAGGAATCGCTATTTTAGGGGTAGGACGTTGGGGAGTGCATTACGTCCGTCATTTTTCTCAACATCCCTCAGCACAAGTAGTGGCGATCGTTGACTCCTCCCCCGAAAAACTTCATCTCTGTCGCGATCAATTTAATCTCGATACTAATAAAGTTATTTTAGCCAATGACTGGGAATCAATTCGTCTTCACCCCGAAATCTCGGCCGTAGTCGTCGTTACTCCTGCCATCAGCCATTATCCCCTGATTAAAGATGCTCTTAATTTAGGTTATCACGTCCTCGCCGAAAAACCCTTAACCCTCAATCCCCAAGAATGTGGCGAATTAACGGAATTAGCGGCGCAAAAACAGCGTATTTTATTAGTTGATCATACCTATCTTTTTCATCCCGCCGTTATCACCGGACAAAAAGTCCTGCAATCCGGGGGTATCGGTAAACCTCTTTATGGTTATGCCACTCGCACCCACCTGGGGCCAGTTCGTCAGGATGTGTCCGCTTTGTGGGATCTAGCTATTCACGATATCTCGATTTTTAATCATTGGCTAAATAGTACACCAGTATTGATTCAGGCACGAGGAACGGTTTGGCTACAACCTAATCTAGCCGATTTAGTCTGGTTAACCCTGATCTATGGCGATGGTTTTCAAGCGACTATTCACCTTTGTTGGTGGAATCCCGATAAACAGCGACGTTTAGGGATAGTTGGCAGCGAAGGGACTTTAATTTTCAATGAATTAGACTCTCGATCGCCTTTAACGCGACAAAAGGGCTATTTTGAACGTCAGGAAGCCTATTTTATTCCCCGGGGACAGGAGACGGAATCTATCCCTATTGCCGATGGTGAACCCCTAAAAGCATTATGCGAACATTTTCTAGAGTCGGTGGCTACGGGTGTCGATTCTCCTGTATCTTCGGGATCGGTAGGGACGGAATTAGTCAAAATCCTCCAGGCAGCAGAATTATCTCTAGCCAGAGGTGGAGAGATCGTGCGCTTAGAATAGGGAAAAATGGGATCGATAAGCTGTTGACTATCTAAATTACTCGTTAAGACTGCACTGGGGTTGGCAGCAGGGAAACGAGCGATCGCTGTCCAGTTAGTGGATGTGTTCGGCAATGATGCCAGTGCTACAGTTGAGGTGCGTTAACTTTTGCGGTGTTTTCAGAAAGATGAAGTATAACCTGATTTGCTATTGACGAGGAGTTTATACGGCGTTGAATTTATCTAATTTCTTTCACCCGATCGGTGCGTAGCGCGGTCGATCGCTAACGGCTGAATTCAACCGCTATTTTGGTCTATTTTCCAGCATCAGTCGCTTTTTGTTGGTCGGGTGCAATGATTTGTTAGACCTCAAATTCGATTACAGTAGCAATGGCGGCTACAATTTCCAGTATTGTAATTTCAGAAACGCTTCCTAATTTACGAATAAACCTTTGTAAATCCACCCCCCTTAGTTGAAGAGTATCAATTGCAGAAGCTTTATTCAATCCATTGATACTGTTAGGTTCAATTTTAACGTGCCAGAAATTTGCT
>NZ_JADBSZ010000013.1:0-8315 GCF_020246425.1 Microcystis sp. M079S1 | reverse complement strand
CTCCTTAACCGTCCTCGACCCGACGGAATTACAATTAGACCCCATTCGGGCCGATTCTCTGATTTTGTTGCAGTCAGAGGAATTGATTCTCCATACTGAATTTCAAACCGACCCCGACTCCAAAATTCCTTTCCGAATGCTTGATTATCGGATTCGCGTCTATCGTCGTCATCCCCAAAAACAAATGCGTCAAGTGGTAATTTATCTGCGACGCAGTGATTCCCCCCTAGTACAAGAAAATACTTTCCGTCTGGGGGAAACCTTTCATTCTTTCCAAGTCATCCGTCTTTGGGAAGAAAATACACCGCAATTTTTCCATCATCCCGGTTTATTACCCTTTGCCATCCTCAGCAATACCGATGATCCCGAACAGGTGTTAAGTCAGGTGTCCCGTTCTTTAGAAACTATCCCCGAAAAACAGGTGCAAAGCAATCTCGCTGCCGCTACCAGTATTCTCGCCGGGTTAGTATTAAATCGGGAGACGATTAAAAAAATCCTTCGGAGTGACATTATGAGAGAATCCGTCATCTATCAAGATATTTTAGAGGAAGGCGAGGAAAAAGGACGACAAGAAGGACGACAAGAAGGTAAAGAAGAAAAAGCCCGACAAATTGCCCTAAAAATGCTATCTGCTGGTTTTCCTATCCCAGAAATCGCCCGATTTACCGATTTATCCCCCGCAACTATCGAGGAATTACAATCGAGAGACGATTAAAAAAATCCTTCGCAGTGACATTATGAGAGAATCCGTCATCTATCAAGATATTTTAGAGGAAGGCAGAGAGGAAGGCAGAGAGGAAGGCGAGGAAAAAGGACTAAAAAAAGGCTTGCAAGCGGGTAAAGAGGAAAAAGCTCGACAAATTGCCCTGAAAATGCTATCTGCTGGCTTTTCTATCCCAGAAATCGCCCAATTTACTGATTTATCCCCCGACGCGATCGAGGAATTACAAAGACAGCAGCACAATTAAAGCTTTTTACCGCAAAGGATGGGGAATTAGGGAAATTTCGGCTCATCTCCCCACCCCACACCGATTAACCCCGTTTAGCGAGGCGACGCACCACTAAACCGCCCCCTAGTATGCCTAATCCGATAATACTAGAAGGTTCAGGAGTTCCTACTGGCGGCTGACCCTGGCTGAATACCTGTACCCGACTGTTGCCCGTATCGGCTACATAGATATTACCACCGCTACCGACGGCGATACCGTAGGGTTCCAAGAACTGACCGTTCCCCGAACCTTGGCTACCCAAAGTGGACTGGAAGACACCACTGGGGTCGAATACCTGTACGCGACTGTTGTTCGTATCGGCTACATAGATATTACCACCGCTATCGACGGCGATACCGTAGGGGGTATTGAACTCACCGTTCCCCGAACCGAAGCTACCGAAAGCGAACTGGAAGACACCACTGGGGTTGAATACCTGTACCCGACTGCTGCTCGTATCGGCTACATAGATATTACCACCGCTATCGACCGCGATACCGGAGGGGTCCAAGAACTGACCGTTCCCCGAACCAGGGGTACCGAAAGTGGACTGGAAGACACCACTGGGGTCGAATACCTGTACGCGACCGTTGCTCGTATCGGCTACATAGATATTACCACCGCTACCGACAGCGATACCTTGGGGCAGACTGAACTCACCGTCCCCCGTACCAGAGCTACCGAAAGCGGACAGGAAGTCACCATTGGGTTTGAATACCTGTACGCGATCGTTGAACGTATCGGTTACATAGATCTTACCACCGCTACCGACGGCGACACCGGAGGGGTCCAAGAACTGACCGTTCCCCGAACCTTGGCTACCGAAAGTGGACTGGAAGACACCACTGGAGTTGAATACCTGTACGCGGTTGTTGTTCGAATCGGCTACATAGATATTACCACCGCTATCGACGGCGATACCGAAGGGGACTTGGAACTGACCGTTCCCCGAACCAGGGGTACCGAAAGCGAAGGAAAAACTGGCCGCAGTGGCACTGGTGGCGATACCAACACATCCGATCGCAGTGGCCGTGACTAGGGAAAAGGATTTGAGCAGAGCCTTTGATAAGCTATGCTTCTCCCCCCCCCATGATTTATAAGTTGGGTTAATGACATAAAACTTCATAAAATTAAACTGATTGTAACCTACCCCCTTCCTTTAGCAATTGTCAAGGACTTTTTCCAAAGGTGTGCGATTTTTGGGGCAAAAATTCACTAATTACGCTTCTTTACGCCCTAAAGCTACTTTTAATTGTCAGTTTTGACCGTTGAAAGATAGTATTAAAGCCAGAAACCCATAGCAAAATCAGGATTTCGCTTTATGCCAAACACAGGTTAAATATCAGATTTATCCCAAAAAAGCGCCAATTTTCTCCACGGCAGCCTCTAGAATATCGGGATCGTGAACTAAGGCAAAACGCACATAACCCTCGCCACCCTTACCAAAACCGGAACCGGGGGAAACAGCAACACCGGTTTGGGCCACCAATTGCCGACAAAAATCGACGGAATTACCCGGCCAACTGGGGGGAATTTTCGCCCAAACGTACATAGTGGCGGCCGGGGTGGCAACTGGCCAACCGATGCGATTTAGGGCATTAATAAACACATCCCGGCGTTTTTGGAAGATAGCGACGGTTTCCTTGACTGAATCTTGATTACCGGTTAAAGCAGCGATCGCCCCGTTGAGGATGCCCAAATACTGATTAAAATCAACCATGGCTTTAATCTGTCGCAAAGCCATAATTAACTGCGGGTTGCCAATGGCGAAACCGATGCGAAAACCGCCCATATTATAGGACTTAGAAAAGGTAAAAAACTCGATCGAATTAGTTTTAGCTCGATCGGCCTGTAAAATTGACGGGGGGGGCGATGTTCCCGCAAAAAAGATGTCTAGATAGGGAAAATCGTGGATTAAAACTAAATTATGCTGACGGCAAAAATCGACCGCTTTTTGGAAAAATGCCAAAGGTGCGATCGCTGTGGTGGGATTATGGGGATAACTCAAGACCATCAGCTTCGATTGTGCCAGCACTAGGTCAGGAATGTCCTCTAAAACCGGCAGAAAGTCATTTTTTGCCAAAATTGGCATTCCATAGATTTGACCGCCAGCAAGGGCAACACCGCCCAAATGGGAGGGATAACCCGGATCGAGCAGCAGGGCAAAATCCCCGGGGTTGAGAAGGGCCAAAGGTAGATGGGCCGTGCCTTCCTGAGAACCAATTAGGGGTAAAACCTCCGTTTCCGGGTCGACGGGGACACCAAAGCGATCGCTATACCAGTTAGCGGCAGTTACTCGGAAGTCTCTGGTCCCATTATGGAGTAAATAGCCGTGGGTGTGAGGATCGTGGAGAGATCGCTCTATAGCATCGATAACATGGGGAGCAGCACCAAGATCGGAGGAACCGAGCGAAAGATCGATAATGGTATTACCCGCTTCTCTACTGGCAGCTTTTGCCCGATCCATATCGGCAAAAACGTTGGATTGTAGTGCCTGTAAGCGGTGTGCTAGGGTTAAGTTATTCATAACCACAGATACCTAATTAGCTGACATAGGTATCGATAAAAGATTGTAATTGTTGTTTGCCGATCGCCCCTTCATGAGTGGCAATAATTTCGTTATCTTTAAAGATGCGTAAAGCAGGAACACCTTTCACATCACATTTAGCCACCGAGTTGGGGTTAGGGTCTATTTCTAGTTTAACTACTTTTAGCCGTTCGCCGTAGGTTTTGGCCACCCAATCGATCGAGGGGGATACCAAACGACACGGACCGCACCAACTCGCCCAAAAATAGACTAAAACGGGTTTTTCGACCTCAAAAACCTCTTGGTCAAACTTCTGATCGCTAATGACAGTTACGCTACTCACAGTATTTATTTCCTCACCATCGCTACTGATCATCATAGAGGTTCTGGGTAATTTTCGGCAATTATCCACTTCTACGCTTCCTTAAACATTAGGATCGAAGACATCGCGTAAACCATCACCGATAAAATTAATACTTAACACTGTGATCACGATAGCCAGAGCCGGAAAAATGACCAAGTGGGGGGCAGTTGTCAAGTAATCTTTAGCTTTAAATAACATTTGTCCCCAAGTCGGCACATCGGGGGGGAAACCCAAACCCAAAAAACTCAGGGTTGACTCGGTAATAATCGCATTACCCACCGCTAAAGTAGCCGCCACGATTATCATTCCCAAAACATTAGGCAATAAATGCACCCAGATTAAACGGAAAGGAGTGGCCCCCAAAGCAATCGCAGCCGAGATAAATTCCATCTCCCGTAACTTTAAGAAATTTCCCCGCACCAATCGCGCCACCGACATCCAATTTAAACCCCCGATTACTAAAACCACGAGGATAAAAATGCCCGTTTCCGGTCCAGCGATTTTTTTGATACTATCGCGAAATAGATAGACAATCAGTAAAAGTAGGGGCAATTGGGGCAAAGATAGGAATAAATCCGTTAATCGCATCAATAAGCCATCGATCGCGCCCCCGTAAAACCCAGAAATAGCTCCGATCGCTGTCCCTAGAATCATCGCCACCATCATAGCAGCAATGCCCACCGCTAGGGAAATTCGACCCCCCACCAAAATCCTCGCCAATTGATCCTGGCCCAGATCATTAGTCCCAAAAAGATGTTTTAAACTGGGGGGAGCAGTGGTTTGACTAAAATCAATGGTATCGATGGGGACCCGATAGAAAATCGGACCGAATAGGACAGCAAGAATAATTATAATTAATGCGATCGCTCCTATTGTTGCCAGGGGATCTCGGTAAAAACGTCGCCAAGTATCGATAATTGCAGAAGACAGGGGAGACATAAGCTGTTAAGTGTTTAAATTACTTTTTGAGACGAGGCACTCTTGCATTAGGGGAGATTCCGCTAATCTAAGAATAAACGGTTTAAATGAGTCTTTTTAGTCTGCTGTATTTTAGGTAAAATCTCAAGATGAGTCCCTTTATTGAAGGAACCGTTGTGTTATAGTATAACTCAAGTTCAGAAAATAGAGAGTAAAACTATGACTGTTAAAGAACTTATTCAAACAGCAATTGATAATTTACCTGAAGAACAACTAGATGAACTTTATCAATTAATTAAAAATTTCACCGCCAGCAAAAATAACTTATTAGAAGAAAAGCCATCCTTATTCAAACGGCGTTTTCCAGTTGAGAATATGGTGGATAAAGCTAAAATACTAGGTGATATGGTCAGTCCTGTTGTAGATGAAGAAGATTGGGAATGTCTGAAGTAATTGTGCTTGATACGCATATTTGGTTGTGGTTAATAAATGGCAATTTTGACAGATTTCCCGATCATTGGCTAGAAAAATTGGAGTTAGCAGAATCTCTCGGAGTTTCACCCATTTCTTGCTATGAAATAGCCCTTGCTAACCAACGGGGAAGATTAGAACTAAGTTATCCTCCTCAAGAGTGGATTCAACAAGCTTTAACAATGGCTAAAATAGATATATTTTCAATTCCCCCCGAAATTGCCATTAGAGCCGTTAATTTATCTCCCATTCACAAAGATCCTTTTGACCGTATTATTATGGCTACCGCCTGAGCATACGAGGCAAAACTGGCTAGTATTGATAACTTATTTCCTAAATATGTTGAAATCAAAGACCATCTCATGGAGAGAGCGAAATAGTGATAAGTAAGGACAAAATCAACAGATGATTAAAATTTACACGGAAATCGAACGGGGGCAAAATTGGTTACAGCGCCATCAAAAATGTTGTCCGATATTTGCCCTAGTTTTGGGGTTTACCGAGACGGGATTAATCCCCGGAATCTCCACCGCCGGTGCTACCCCGGAAGACAGAAAATATACAGCGATCGCCGATGCCGAATTTATCGTTAAAGGAGTTTCACCCCATCCCCGTTATCCCTTACCCCCCCTAACGGTGGGGGCCTCCCCCGCCTATATTACCCGCGCCGTGGTGGAAAAATTAGCCATTCCCGTCCTCGTTTTTAACGCCGGTTTACCCTTGCCCCCGGCCGTCGATTATATCGAATTGGGGGGACAACCGGCCCGTTGTCTCTCCACCGGCCGCGCCCTAGACCTGACCATAGTAAAACACCTGTTCGCCCAAGGACTAACCTGGGGAGAAAAATTAGCCCGCGAGTCTAGTTATCTAATTATCGGCGAGTGCGTGGTCGGCGGCACCACCACCGCCCTCGCCATCCTCACCGGATTGGGTTATCGAGCCAACGGCAAAGTTAACAGTAGCCATCCCCAGTGCAATCATGCTCAGAAACAGGCAATAGTTGAGCAGGGATTAGCCGGAAAAGAAATTTTTGATTCTTTTGAGGTAATCGCCGCCCTAGGCGATCCTCAGCAGATTTTCGTCGCCGGCATGGCCATCGCCGCCAGTGGGCAGGGTGGGGTACTCCTCGCCGGAGGAACCCAAATGTTAGCCGTTTCTGCCCTAATTCAAGCTCTAGTGGCTAAATATGCCTATCCGGTTAACTGGGAAAATATCATCGTCGGCACAACTCGCTGGGTAGCGGAAGATAAAACGGGGGATACGGTGGGATTAGCCCGCATGATCGGAAAATTGCCTTTATTAGCCACACAATTAGACTTTTCTGCCTCTAAATACCCGGTTTTGCAAGCTTATCAACAGGGTTTTGTCAAAGAGGGAGTGGGTGCGGGGGGATGTGCGATCGCCGCTTGTCTGTACCGGAATTGGACTAATCAAGATTTGGTCAAAGCGATCGAAAATGTAATCGGGTTTCAACTAAACTGTTGACTATCTATGTCGCACTAAGTGCTTCAGGTCTTCACCCCGACATTTTTAGACAAAGACTTTATCGCCAGTTTTGGCAACTATTCTCGGTGTGAGAGGAGGAGGCAGATTTTTCTGCCGTTTCCTCCTCATAGCTAAGACAGGATCAATTTTTGCGGTAAAAAACCTTACTGCCTTGGTCACTGACAAAATGACAATTGCGGTAGGACCGCCAGAGAGATTTGAAAATCGGTTCTTTCGAGATGCGATAATAGTCTCCTAAGACGGGACGGATGGCCTCGGTTGCTTCTTGGAGATGATAGTGGGGAATAGTGATAAAAATGTGATGGGCGACGTGAGTACCAATTTGGTGATGGATGGGATTAAAGATGCCATAATCGCGATCGATGGTAGAAAGCGCCCCTTTGAGAAAGTACCAATCTTGACCGCGATACCAGGGAATATCATCTTCGGTGTGGTGTAGGAATGTCACCAAGTCCAACCAAACCACAAAGACGATATAGGGCATGATGTAGTAGTTAAACAGAAACCAAAAGCCTTGGCTAATACCCAACCCAATTAATAGACCTAACATAAAGGTACAGCAAACGGTGCTAGTCAGTACCTGCCACCGTTCCGAGGGGCGAAAGAGGGGGCTTTCGGGCATAAAATGGGACCCCTGTTTATTAGGAGAACGACGGAAAAGATAAAGCGGGTAAACAAATAAAATTAGCTGAAAACGAGCTAATTTTTCGTACCAAGCCATATTGTTATACTGGGTTTCCGTGACGGGATACCAACTTTCATCGGTGTCGATATTGCCGGTATTAGCGTGATGGGTGCGATGACTGATGCGCCAACCGTGGAAAGGTACGAGAATGGGAGTATGACTGAGATGACCGATTAAGTTATTTAACCAACGATAACGGGAAAAGGAACCGTGACCGCAATCGTGACCGACGACAAATAAAGCCCAAAACATGGTTCCCTGCATAAACCAAAAAAGGGGGAAGAACCAAGCTTGATTAATCTGGTAAGTTATCCAGTAAAGTAGGGTAATAATGCCAATATCAAAAAAAAAGTAGGCTAAAGAGCGAAAAACACTTGATTGGAAGCAACGGGCCGGGATAGCTAGACGGACATCCTGTAGGGTAAATGGCAAAAATTCTCTTTTTAGGGCAGGTTTAGGTAGGGTTTGGGACACTAGGTTATAACTCAAGATAGATGACAGGGCAGTATTGACGAAAGCTTGAGAACTAAACTTTTCTGTTTCTCGATGCGCTATCTTTTCTCTATCTCAGCTAGGAGCAGATAAGACCGAGCGATCGAGCGAATTTCGTCTAACTCACCAGAATTATATTGTAGGGCTTAATGTAACTTAACAAAAGCTCCTAGGGAAAGTTAATCACATTCTCCCCCTGTCTGTACCCTTGGACATCTAGTACAATAGACCTCTTGCAAAAGTCTTTCGTGATATAATAAAGGGTTATTTATTTTTGCCAATACTCTCACGAGACAGCGATCGCCACAATGAGATAGTGTTGCCAGCGTAATAAAAGAGTTTTTTGGTGATACTGTTTAAAAT
>NZ_JADBSZ010000129.1:0-9841 GCF_020246425.1 Microcystis sp. M079S1 | reverse complement strand
TTTTAGTTTTTCTATTAAGCTCAACATATCTTTCAAAAGTTCGCGTTCACTTCTCATTTTACCTGACAGTGATCGCTTTTACTTTTGATATTCTGATGGGAGAATGAAACAGCCCTACTTGATAAGGGGGGTGCCGATAGGCGGGGGGATCCCCCTTAATAAGGGGGGTGCCGATAGGCGGGGGGATCCCCCCTGCCCCCCTTGATAAGGGGGGTGTCTGACAACTTTTAACACCTACCTACTTACTCTTTTTGACCTGTTCCCTATTCCCTCATCAAAAGGCCGACTAGCTTATGACATTTTTCTTATTATTAGTTACTTTCCTATCGCTGATAATTTGGTTATATTTAATCTTAGCCAGGGGACAATTTTGGCTATCTAACCAAAAAATTAATCCTGTCACTTCTCCCTTAACAAATTATCCAAAAGTCTCGGCAATTATCCCCGCACGAAACGAAGCCGACGTTTTACCTATGAGTTTAACCTCCCTCTTTAACCAAGATTATCAAGGAGAACTTTCGATTGTTTTAATTGACGATCAAAGCAGTGATGGTACGGAAAAAGTTGCCCAAGAAATTGCTGATAAATATCATAAATCTGGACAAATAACTATTATTTCTGGACAACCTTTAGAGATAGGATGGACGGGTAAATTATGGGCAATGAAACAGGGAATAAAAGAGGCTACCGAGAAATTCGCACCCGATTATTTTCTCTTCACCGATGCCGATATTGCCCACGCAGCAGACAATTTAACCCAATTAGTTACTAAAGCAGTACAGGAAAAACAAGCTTTAGTTTCCCTGATGGTGTTGCTACGCTGTGACAGTTTTTGGGAAAAATTTCTTATTCCTGCCTTTGTTTTTTTCTTCGAGAAACTCTATCCTTTTCCCCTAGTTAATAATCCTAATTCCCCGATAGCAGCCGCCGCCGGGGGTTGCATTTTAATTCGCCGAGATATCCTAGAAAAAATTGGCGGTATTGAGATTCTTAAACAAGCTTTAATTGATGATTGTTCTTTGGCGATTGCGGTTAAAAAATATCTGCAAAATCACCCCGAAAATAGCGAGAGTTCCATCTGGTTAGGATTAACAGAAAGCACCTATAGTCTCCGTCCCTATCCAGATTTAGCCAGCATTTGGAATATGGTAGCCCGCACCGCCTTCACACAACTAAATTACTCAACACTTTGGTTAATCGGGACAATTTTCGGGATGTTTTTAACCTATTTAGCCGCCCCCTTGGGCTTAATCTGGGGATTGGTCTTAAAAGAAACATCAATTATCATAATTAGCGCCGTCACCTTATTACTAATCGCCCTCTCCTATAGCCCGACTTTAAGACTATATAAATTATCCCCTCTGCGGGCTTTAACTTTACCCCTAATTGCCCTCTTTTATAGTTTAATGACCGTCGATTCTGCCCTGCGTTATTGGCGCGGTCAAGGGGGAGGTTGGAAAGGGCGAGTTTATCCTAATTAGGGTTTGCTGAATAATGGTAAAACCCTTTTAAAATAGGTCTTTTGACCTGTTAAAATCTGATGTTAGTGCAAGAAAATAGTAACTGAAAAAGTCCAGTAGGGTGCGCCCTTCGATAGCGTAACGCACCAAATAAATTAATGATAGATAAGAACTCTTGCAAATTAATTATATGTCATAAAACATTTTACCATTTGGGGATGGGGGGGTGAGTGCGATTATCTGTAGTGCGATCATGGATTTTCAACTATAATCAAAGATATTGATTTATCCCATGAGGTAACAATGTTATCGATTAATCTAGATCGAGAAACCGAGAACTATCTAGCAGACATCATTTCCGAAGAGAATATTAGCTCAGAAGAACTTCTGAAAAAACTCATTTACGAACATTGGCAAAGCTTAAAACCGCGTAAAACTTTATTACAACGCCGGGGAGGTCATCCTCAGCATCTTTTAGAAAATGCTCCACCTGATTTGTCATTGCGAGAAAACCGCAAAAAAGTAGTGGCAGAATATATCCAAAACCACCATCAGCAAGATCATTCATGACAAATTATCCCCCCAAAATTATTACAGATAGCAGTATTTTATTCGCCTATTACAGTTCCCAAGATAATTATCATCGGGCTGTCGTCAACTTTTTTGAACAATGTTCCAGCGACTTGATTACAACTGTTGCTTGTATAACAGAAGTAATGTATCTTTTAAGCCATGATTATCGAACACAAAATGAATTTTTAAGTGATTTATCCCACCAGCTTTATCAATGTATTCCCCTTTTACCACAGGATTTTGCCAGAATCATACAACTTAATGAACAATACGCTGATCTACCGGGAGATTTTGCAGATCTATCTTTAATTATTATTTCTGAAAGACTTAATATTTCTGCAATTATTACCTTAGATAGTGACTTTGATATTTATCGCCGTTATCGAAAAGAACCTTTTGAACGAATCTATTTATAACAATAAAATTTCAGGGCTATTTTATTCTAAAACGTCATGTCATCAAGGGGAAGCAACCCTTCATCTATATCAGAAAAATTGTCTGTAATGTCTGGCAAAGTAGTCAGCAAAGAAAGTAGAGAACCAGAAGAAATCGGCTCAATGATTAAGCGATGACCTTCTTTGCGTAACAAAACCTCTGTGCTTGATAGGGCAAGTTCAGGAGGAATCGTTAAGACTTGCTCTTGTCCACTTGTTAGTAAAGAAACCTGACGTAAGTTTTGCATCTGTTGACCTCTTTTTTAATGATCACCTTACTATAATAGACGCTTCTAAGACAGAATATTCAGTATCTAAAACTTCTACTCCAAAGGTTTCAATATGAAAACGGAGTGCTGATTTCGCATCTTCTAGCGCTTCTTGATATGATTCGCCTTCGCCAATGACAACACCTTCAATACCTAAAGGATAAGCAATATAGCCATCTGGGTGTTTTTCGACAATTATTTTAATGCTTTTCATAATTATTTTTTAAATACATTTTCCCAATTCATCAAGCAAATCCATCGCC
Organism: Microcystis sp. M079S1; assembly: GCF_020246425.1. Lineage (NCBI taxonomy): Bacteria > Bacillati > Cyanobacteriota > Cyanophyceae > Chroococcales > Microcystaceae > Microcystis > Microcystis sp. M079S1. The sequence continues at coordinate 6,842 of NZ_JADBSZ010000129.1, read as the reverse complement.
ACCTCTAGCCAGTCCACCGCATCCTCTGAAGACGGCTCAGGCGTTGCTTCCCTTACCCCTTCCGGACGCGAGACTAAGGGTTTAAAATTCTCATGATTCTCGCTGGCCTTCTCTTCTAAAAACTCCTTTAATAGCGTCGGACGCTCATAGTCCTGCCGATAGTCCCAGACCCAGTTTAACACTGTGATTACCTCCGCTCGCTGTTCCGCCGACCAGCCTTGTTTATCGATATACTGCGCCATGATTTGCTGACAGTTTTCCCACCGACGGTAAGCCTCCCACAGCGCCGATATAGGTTTCCTCATCGCCAAGGACACCGCACCGCCTTCTGGGAAATCCTGGCGCAGATCCGAACTCAACAGAACCCCAGTTAACCAAGCTCTTCCTTCCCCTAACTCGATTAAAATATAGGCTAGGGTTGCCGGATTTAGGTCAATTTCGACCCTAACTTGGCTTAAATCCAACAGTTCTGCACCAGAGTCTTGGGGAATCAATACAGCTTCTAGTTTACCTAGCTTGGGTAGTACCACTTGAGCATTATCAGCCGCCGCAGCATCTACCTCTATCCCATGCTCTTCTAGATAATCTGTCAGCACCGCCGCCGCTAAGGTGTTCTGACGAAATTCCCCAAAGCTGGGATAGGGAACCCAAACAGAGTCGGCTAAATCTGTTTTAGGGTCTAAACCCGCAAGTTTAGCTAACTCAACCAGATCATCTGTATCTGCATTAGCAAGACGCAGGTACAGTTCTTCAACTTCTCGAATAAAATCTGCATCACTCATAACGTAATACCTGACGACTTAGATAGGGTTGGGTTTTATGCTTTAAAAATAACTTAGCGAATCCTAACTCAAATACGTTCAATTTGTGTCCAGAAATATCATCTTTAAATAAATTTTCTAAACCCGTAATCACAACCTGACGCATTTCAGGAGTAAATGTCGCTTCCACGCCACAGGATATGTCCTTGTTTTTAATCAACATTTTACCCAAGCAATCAGCTAATTCCCCAATCAAAACAGGCTCACCCGATTTATTCTCAAAAACCCACACAGGCTGCTCATCCGCTCCCTTGTGACTAATTTGCGCTATTTTAAGCTGAAACTTATCCCCCTGAGACTTTTTTTGACGCTGTTCTCCAACTCCCTTTAAGCTTGCTTTCGATAAATCAGGAGTTACTGATCCTTCTAGTTGAGACTTGCTTTCCTTTTCTCCCCCTAACTGACGTTCAATCTCCAACTCCCTTGGTAAAATCTTTTTCAACGCCTCATTTCTCAACTCAGAAGGCATTTGGCCATTCTCCAGTTTTAAGCGTAACTCTCCCCCCCGCAAACCAAACTTAACCCGTCCAAAAGAAAAATCAAGCCACTGCTGATTAAAATTAATCCGCACTGATAGGGCGATCGCCTCTGGATCAGACTTTTTCAAAGGCGAAAAAAGTCCCTTCGACTCAGGCGCAAGGGGTTCTCCCGAAATCTCCAAGTGCAGACATTCAGGATACTTATTATCATGTTCTGTCACCGCAATTGCCCTTGATTGCTTTGCCATCATCCTAGGCCTTTCAAACCCTTAACTATAATAATTGTACTGTATGTGGGGTTTGCGGCAAAAAGTTTGTTGTTTTGCTAATAAAGTCCCAAAACCATTTTTTAGCAAAGCTGCTACCGATATTCAGCCAGCCCTAATTAGTTAGAGCAAGCCTCAAGAATTCCTAGCAAATTAACTAAGGGGTTATCTTAATGCTTGCTGCTATCAGCTTAATTTTCTTCCTCCACTTCCGGGGTTGGTTGTGGTAAACGAGCGATAAAATCTTTCATTTTGGGATGATTAAACATTTTCTCCGTATCTTGCAGAAGACGTTGACCCCAGAGATTTTCCCCCAAAAATTCTAGACTGACATAACGACTATCGCTAGTGAGAGCGGCCTGAGCTAATTTGATGCCCTCCTCAGTTTTCCCTTGACTATAAACAGCCACCGCAATAGCTAACTGAGGTTCCGGCTGTTTAGGATCAATTTTCAAAGCGGCCCGCCAATCTTTAAGAGCGGCTTCCTTGTCACCCTGTTCGTATTTAACTAAACCAATATTATTAATAGCCGGCCAAAAATTTTTATCTTGACTAACAGCTTTTTCGTAAGCTGCAATCGCCGCAGGATATTGTTCTAACTTGAGATAGGAATTACCCAGATCAAAAAGAGCGGGGGAGATATCGGGTTTCATTTGCAAACCCGCTTCAATCTGGGCAATAGCAGACTGGTAATCTTGATTCTGAAAATAGGCACTACCGAGGGAAAATTTAATATTAGCGTGGGCATCGGCGGGAGCAAGGGACAAAGATTGATTTAATGCCTCGATACCGAGTTGCACCTGATCGTCTTGCAGATATAAACTACCGAGAATAAACCAAGTTTGATAGAGATGGGGGGCTAACTGCACCGCTAACTTAGCCCGTCCGAGGGCCGCATCGGTACGGCGAAAACGAGCTAATTGGATGGCATCTTCGGCGATTTCAATTCCCGCTTGTTCCATCTGTTCTAACTCCGGTTCGATGGCGTAGGGGAGTAGCACTTGGGAAAAAGCCGGCGGGCTGCCAGCGACGAAAAAAATGAGCAAAGAAATGATTAATTGAAGTTTTGGCACAGTTTACCCCCGCGATAGGCCTTTTTTAATCAGTCTATCTCGCTTGGGAGTTGTTGGCTAAAGAAACAACAAAGGCAACTCTAGAGACGTTAGTATATAACCAATTAACTTTTGGCTGATCGATGGCAATAACCGTGTTGGGAAAATCAAATCGCCCCCTATTTTGGATATTCGGACTCATGGCTAGTGGTTTTCTGGCGGTGGGAGTGGTTTCTTATCGCTTGCTGCAAACACCTCCTCCTGGCCTAGAATTGGCGAAAATGACCGTTCCTGCTCGACGGGAAACCCTCGCTGTGGAAATTAAAGCTAGTGGTAGGGTGGAACCAATCCAAAGTGTCAACATTAGCCCGAAAAACCCCGGCCGATTAGTGCGATTATTGGTGGATCAGGGCATGATCGTTAAAAGGGGACAAACCCTCGCCGTCATGGATAATTTAGAGGTGTATGCTCGGGGAATGCAGTCAGAAGCGCATCTGCGGGAAGCTCTAGCCAGTCTGGAACAGGCTAAACGCAGTATTCCCGAAGATATCCGGCAATTACAAGCCCGATTTTATCAGGCCCAGGCCAGTTATAAGCAATTAGAAGCCCGTTTAGCTCAGGCCAAAGAAAGAATTCCGAAAGATTTAGACCAACTGCAAGCTCAGGTACAAGCAGCCCAATCCCGTTTTCGACTAGCAGAAAATCGGGTTAAACGCAATGAAAATTTAGTCCGGGAAGGGGCGATCGCCCAAGACCAATTTGATGCCGTCCTCAATGAATATCTCAACGCTAAAGCCAATTTAGACGAATCGATCCGCCGTTTGGAACAAGCAGATAAAACTGCTTCCCCAGAAGTGGCGGGAATCGAGCAGGAAATGATCCGAGCGGCAGCATCGATCGCAGAAGCGAAATTTGCCCTCGAACAACGCCAAAAAACCCAAGAAACCGAGCTTGCTCGACTAGAATCATCTGTAGCGGCCGCTAGGGCCGATTTAGAGCAAATTAAGATTCAATACCGCGATACGGTCATTACTGCTCCCTTTGATGGCATCATCACCCAAAAATACGCCACCGAGGGTTCTTTTGTCACTCCCACCACTTCGGCCTCTAGTACCGCTTCCGCCACTTCCACCTCGATTATCGCCCTAGCATCGGGATTGGAAGTGATTGCTAAAGTGCCGGAAGTAGATGTGGGTTTATTGCAGCGCGGCCAACCAGTGCGAATTGTCGCCGATGCTTTTCCTGAAGAAGTCTTTGAAGGTCGAGTTATTCTCGTGGCTCCCGAAGCGATTATCGAGGATAATGTTACCTCTTTTGAGGTCAGAATCGGTTTGGTGACGGGACGGGACAAACTCAGATCGAAAATGAATGTGGATGTAACTTTTGTCGGCCAGCAGTTAGATAATGCCCTCGTTGTGCCGACTGTCGCCATTGTCACCCGGGAAGGCAAGTCAGGGGTTTTAGTTGCCGATGCCGAAAATAAACCCAGTTTTAAACCCGTTTCGATCGGTTTGGTCTTGGACGATAAAACCCAAATTTTATCAGGTTTGGAAGCCGGAGAAAAGGTCTTTATCGATCTCCCCGAAGGGGCCGAAGATACCTCGAAAACTAATAAAAAATCTCAATAATTTTTCTTAACAAATATATCCAAATTGTCTTTTTTATGATCGGGCAGGAGTCAGGATTCAGGAGACAGGATTCAGGAGACAGGATTCAGGAGACAGGATTCAGGGACAGGAGATTATTTTATTTATTCTCCCCACACCCCACACCCCACACCCCACACCCCACTGATAACTGATATGTTTATCATCGAAAGTTTAAAAATGGCCGTCTTCACCCTGGCGGCTAATAAAGTGCGTAGCGGCCTGACTATGTTAGGAATTATCATCGGTAACGCTTCAGTAGTGGCCATGATCGGTATTGGCCAAGGGGCGCAAACCTTAGCCAATGACCAGTTTGCTAACTTGGGACCCAATACCATTTTTGTGGTGCCAGGGTCGCGACAAGCACGCAATACCACCGTTAATTTACCGAAAACCCTGGTTTTAGCCGATGCTCAGGCGATCGCCGAACAGGTTCCCACCGTCGCTGAAGTCGCCCCGGAAATAAACGCTCGTTTCCTGATTTCCTATCGTAATCGCAACATGACGGCTCTAGTCACGGGAAGCACCCCAGAATACGCTTCTGTACGCAATTTTACCCTAGAAAAAGGTCGTTTTATCAATAATATCGATCTAGCCCGCAACAAACGGGTAACAGTGATCGGCCGTGAAGTGGTAGCGCAACTTTTCCCCACCCAAAATCCCCTCGGGCAACAGCTGCGGATCAAAAATCTCAGTTTTGAGGTAATCGGTATTTTAAAGGCGAAAGGCTCCTTTTTTGGCAATAATCAGGATGAAATGCTGATTATTCCCCTTAGCACCATGAACTCGCAACTGGTGGGCAAAACCGGACCCTACGGTGTCGAGTTGAGTTGGATTAGTCTCACTGCGCGATCGGGGGAGGAAATCCGCGCCGCTAAGTTCCAAATCCAGAATCTCCTGCGTTTACGCCATAAAATCGTCGCTGAGGATGATTTTCGCGTCGAAACTGCTAAACAGATGATCGAAATCTTCGGCACGATTACCCAGGGTCTCACCCTACTTTTGGCTCTAATCGCCGGTATTTCCCTGATTGTCGGTGGTATCGGGGTGATGAATATTATGCTCGTTTCGGTTTCGGAAAGAACCGGGGAAATCGGACTAAGAAAAGCGATCGGAGCCAGAGAACAGGATATTCTCTTACAATTCCTGATTGAATCAACTCTCGTTTCCATCGCTGGCGGTGCGCTTGGTATTCTCTTCGGTGCAGGAGCGATCGTTCTAGTCTCCAGTTTCTCTCCCCTAGCTGCCACTGTTTCCACCAGCGCCGTCGCCCTTTCTTTGAGCGTTTCCACGGGTATCGGTCTCTTTTTCGGCGTTTTTCCCGCCTATCGTGCCTCTAAATTGGAGCCGATTGTCGCCCTCAGAAGTGTCTAAGCTGCCCGCGCATTAGTGAAGGGATTGGCAGAAATTCCGCTAATCTCAGGATAGGCGGTTAAAATGCGCCTTAGCTGAATTTTTTAACGTTTCCTTAAGTAGTCGTGCAAAATTAATTTCCTAGTCGAGACAGGAGACGGGAGACGGGAGACGGGAGACGGGAGACGGGATACAGCTATTAGGGATCGGATTTGAGTTTTCAGTTCTCTGTTTGCTCACATCAGCAGAAGTCTGACGGAGTAGTGGCTTAGATGTGTAATTAATTGTGCTTAGATACTTATAGCGTTTCCCAATCTCATGATGTACACCAAAATCTTAACTCCTGACTCCTCAAAACCTAAGACTCTGTACCTCACAACTATGGAAATTGCTATAAATCTCTAAATAGACTATAGCGTTTCCTAAGCTAGTGAGGTACACCTATTTTTCTTCCCTTTTGCCTTCTGCCTCTTGCCTTTTGCCTAAAACCCATCACTTTTGTACCTCAGCAGACTGAAAAACGCTATATTTAATTGATTATTATTTATTCTTAATTCTCCTGACTCCTGACTCCTGGCTACTGACTCCTAACACTAACAACAATTTTTGATTTTTACAAGAGGTCTAATGTGTGGGACGGATTTGATAATCCCGATAACGACGATAATCATTGAGAATGCGATCGTGATCAAAGCATAAAGGTTGGGGGAATTCCCAGAGATGAAAAATCCCGACTTTTTTGGCATCATCGGCAGCGATCGGTTTTCCTTTTGCCGTGGCGATAAAAACGATACTAATGGTGTGTTGACGTGCATCGCGGCTAGGATCGGAATAGACGTGAAATTGCTCGATTAACTGCACCTCTAAACTGATTTCCTCGTAAGCTTCCCGAATGGCCGCCGTTTCCACTGATTCACCGTAGTCCACGAATCCCCCCGGAATTGCCCAGCCAAAGGGCGGATTTTTTCTCTCAATCAGCAGGATCGGACGGTGGGGCGAGTCGATCAGTTCGATGATAATATCAACAGTGGGGGCAGGATTGCGATAGTTTGTCATTTTTTTCAGTTATCAGTGAACAGTTAAGTAGGGTCTGCTGAAAAAGTTTTTCCTGGGGGTAGGAGTCAGGAGTCAGGAGTCAGTAGCCGGTCGTTTCAGGCTTTGTTGCCCTTGTTTTTTGTACCAAGCGATGTACCACAAGAAGGATAATGCAAGGTTTTTGAAAGTC
>NZ_JADBSZ010000128.1:0-7037 GCF_020246425.1 Microcystis sp. M079S1 | reverse complement strand
GACAAACGTTGAGAAATCGATCCGAGGGACTCAAAACCCTTGCACTTTCTGGAGACGAACACAAAGGGTTCCGCTTCCAGGCACGCCAGGTCATTCTGTTATTCTGACTTCCTCTCCTGTCTCCTGTCTCGGAGTCTCCTGTCTCGGAGTCTCCTGACTCCTGACTCCTGACTCCTAACCCCACCAACAAACTTTTTCAGCAAACCCTAATTACACATATCTAACTACCTCTTGCCTCTTGCCCCTTGCCTCTTACCTTTTGCCTATCCTAACCAAGAAGTTAATTTTGTCCTATTACTTAGCCTTCAGCTATCAGTTATCAGCTATCAGCTTGGCGTTTCCTAGTTTGACTGTTCCATTGTTAGGGATACAGCTTGTCTTAGCGCCATGGAATATCCTCTTTTGGAGCTTGAAAACATATCTTTGGACTTTCGCCCAATTGATAGTTTTCCATACTTCCTGATTCATAATTCATAATTCCCTCTCCCTTCTCCCCACTTCCCCCCGCAACGCACACGAAGTTGTCTCCCCACTTCCCTCTCCCAACTCTGGCACTCATGGGCAGTCTTAACGAGTAATTTAGATAGTCAACAGCTTATCATAACGGAAAACTAGGTTATTTTGTTCATCTTGGAATTGGCGAATTAAGAAAGTGCAAGGATAATTATCGAGGTGGCTCCATAACAGCTTAAGCTAGAGCTAGTAAATATAAATAGCACCCTGTTGATTGATGTTAAAGGTGGTATAACCGGGGGTACTCCCCGGAACTTTGGTGACAGTAATCGTGACTAAATTATCATCATTGACCTCTACGGCATAGATTAAACTAGAAGAATCGGGATCAGCGGCGGCATTAGCCCGATTAATCAGAATATATGCCGGAATTACCAAACCTCTTAGGGTTGTCTCCGCACTTGGAGATAATAATTGGGGAGAGGAATTAATATTGGCCGATAGGTCATAATTGAGGTCAATATCGGTTTGATTGATGATTTTAATCTCCACGGGACGACTCGTATTCACCCTAGCAACAGGCTGCCAAGGACCGGGTTGAAAGGTGGTAGCGGGGGGATTTTGAGCGGGTAGAGAGGGGGGAAAAGCTAATCCCAGACTTAACACGAGGGAAAGAGTCAAAAAGCGATCGCATTTCATAGATAAATCCTGGTCTAGGGTTTTCATCCTATTTTAGGGAGGTATCTCCAGTGTTTTATACTTGAGTAGAAGCTTTTGAAATTGTCTATAGCGGTGAGTCATCAGCTATCGGGGGAATATCCTAAGCTTCCCTGATTTTGCTCTATAAACAAGGCTAAATACACCTATTTTTCCCTAGAAGTTTCCCTAGTAACCCCTATCAACGGTTTAACTTAGGTTGAGATTGATTATATGCCTACCATCGACATATCGGGAGTATCCCACAGTTACGAGTTATTTTCGCCCCGAGCGGATCAACCGGTTTTAGTCTTTATACACGGTTGGCTGCTGAGTCGTCACTACTGGCAGCCTTTGGTAGATATTCTCTCCCCGGATTATCCCTGTCTAGTCTATGATCTCCGGGGCTTTGGCGACTCCCAAAAAATCACCTCTAACAGTCCTCCTCGCAGTTATAACCTTGAATCCTACTCCCAAGACGTTATTACCCTTCTTAACCGCTTAAACGTCGATGCTGCTTGGTTAGTTGGTCATTCCCTCGGTGGTAGTGTTGCTTTGTGGGCCGCGGATAGCTGTCCTGAACGGATTAAAGGGGTAATCTGTATGAATGCCGGCGGTGGCATCTATCTAAAGGAGGAATTTGAGCGATTTCGGGAAGCCGGAAGACAGATTTTACAGAGAAGACCGTCTTGGTTGCCCCGTGTTCCCTTTATTGATGTTTTATTCTCGCGGATGATGGTCAAGCAAACCCTAGGTAAAAAATGGGGCAAACAGCGCGTGATTGATTTTGTCCGGGCCGATTACCAAGCAGCCCTAGGGTCACTTTTGGAAACCACCACTATCAGCGAAGTTCATCTTTTACCCCAGATTGTCTCCCGTCTCCCGCAACCGGTCTATTTTCTGGCGGGGAAAGAGGATACGATTATGGAAGTTAAGTACGTTAACCATCTGGCCAGTTTTCATCCTTTGTTTGAAACTGGCAGCAACGTCATTGAGTTATCCGATTGTGGTCATTTTGCCATGCTGGAACAAACAGCAGCGGTGGCCCAAAAGATGATGGCTATTTTAACTGAATGCTGACTTTGTATATAGACAATTCCTAAAAAACTAGGTGATCATAATTAGGGTCTGCTGAAAAAGTTTTTCCTAGGGGCAGGGTGTAGGGTGTGGGGTGTGGGGTGTGGGGTTTTACCGATTTTGAGGGGGTCAATTACCTAATTTTCAGGGAAAAAGTCCCTGAATTTCCCCCTGATCACTCCCATATCTGGTACTTTTTGAGGGGAAAAAAGTCCAAAAGTCTTATCCAACAAGGTTTTTAGATTTATTCAGCAAGCCCTAATTATAGTTTCTTGATAACTCTTATGTACAAAGCGTACAAATTCAGACTTAAGCCTAATACCGAGCAAGAAATAGCCTTAGCTAAAAGCTTTGGCTGTTGTCGTTGGTTTTGGAATTATTCCCTGAATTTATGTCAAGAAACCTATAAAACCACAGGAAAAGGACTGACACAAAACTAAATTCAAGGACTATTGCCTAGTCTCAAAAAAGCTTATGAGTGGTTGACAGATGCTTATTCCCAGTGTTTACAGGTTGTTGCTTTGAACTTATCGCAAGCTTATCAAAACTTCTTTGAGAAACGAGCTAGATTACCAAGATTCAAATCCAAACATGGTAAACAATCAATTAGCTATCCAGCTAATGTTAAATTTGAAGGGGACTACCTCAAATTACTGGGTAAAGTTAGATTAGTTTATTGTGTTCGTCATCGGGAATTTGCAGGAACAATTAAAACCGTTACTATTTCAAAAAACCCAGACGGTAAATACTACGCTTCTATTTTAGTTGATGACGGACAATCCCCCCTTGCCCCCCTTGATAAGGGGGGTGCCGAAGGCGGGGGGATAGATGGAAAAGCCATAGGAATCGATTTAGGACTTAATCATTTTGCTATTACCAGTAATGGTAGTAAATATGATAATCCTAGACATTTAGCCAAACATCAACGTAATCTAAAAAGGAAACAACAAAAGTTATCGCGTAAAAAGAAAGGCAGTAACAACCGTCAAAAAGCTAGAGGTAAAGTAGCTAAAGTTCACTCTAAAATCTCAAGATGTCGTGAGGATTTTCTCCACAAGCTATCCCGTAAGATAGTTAACGAAAACCACGTTATTGCTGTAGAAAACCTCAATGTTAAAGCCATGGTACGCAATCATAATTTAGCTAAGGCTATCAGTGATTGTAGTTGGGGAATGTTTTGTACAATGCTCAAATACAAGGCAGAATGGCAAGGAAAAACCTATATTGAATTCTTAACTCCACAAACAGTGAAATAATACTAAATCCGTTGAGTATAGGCTACTTATGAAGACAGGCACTCAGGCAAAAGTGGGAATAAATAATCAGTCTTTAATAACTGGATTTAGTATAAAAACTCAAATCTGATCCCCGGTAGCTCTCTCGGAGTCTCGGAGTCTCCTACTTAATTTCTTAGGCCATAATTAAAACTCAATAGCTTTAACCATAGGCGAGGATTGTCTTTTTCTAGCCAGCTTTGGGAGTTTTTTAACCATTGGGAAAACCAGGGACCCAAAAGCAGATTTTTGACTCCATCAAGGCTAAAATCGAGATAGGAACCCAACCAACGAATTAAATCCTGACTGCCAGCCATTTCTGCTATCCATAACAGTAAAGCGGGGTTTTTTCTGGCCGCTTTAATTGCTAAACGGCTAAAGGTCAACCAATCGGTTTTATCCTTAATAAAAGTTTCGGAAACCTCCGGCGGTTCGTCGGCCAATAAACCGAAAAATGTGTTTAACATGGCGTTAATTCTTTGGGGGGGTAAGGTTTTTCCCGTGGGAACCATCATTCCTTTAGAAAATAACCAAGTTACCGCCACATTACTTTGATAGGCCCGCACGTTTTCTAGGTCTTTAGCTGTTAGTAAATCGTGTTTTAAGGCCATATCCAAAAGATGGGTTAAGCGCTCTAAATTACGCACCAAAGAACCGAACCCAGTAAAAATTAAGGGTGATTGCAGGGAGGCGGCATCACCGATGGCTAAAATGCGATCAAAGGAGACAATTCGATCTTTTTTTCCTGTGCTAAAATGCCCCGGTATATAACCAAAGGTTGGTTTTTTCCAAGTTAATTTTTCTGGATCACACTGTCGATATTCGGGCAAAATAGTAAAGAAATCTTCGTACATTTCCAACAGAGAACCGGGGTTATCGGGATGGACTTGATGATAGTGAAATAGATAAAAGGTTAATTCTTTTCCTTCCCCCGGAAATAATTCCCAAATTAATTGCCTACCTTTAGAAATATCGCCATGGGAATTTAAGACATCGCCATAGTGAGAATCCCACACCACCGGATCGAATCCTTCTACTACTGCCCCCACCGTCGGACAGACACTATCAAAGGCACGCACTCCATTTAATTGCCAGGCAATGGCAGAGGCTGAACCCATGGCATCAATCAATAAACGGCATTTTATCTGTTGAATTTCCCCGCTATGATTAAGGGTGACAGTAACACTATTAGCAGTAATATCAGCCTTGATAAATTCCGTTTGATCGAGAATTTTACCGCCATGATCCTGTATTTTTTTACCGCAGGATTGCAGCAATTTATCGGAATTAATGGCGATATTTAAAACCGTGGGAGTATGGAGAATCTCCGCCTTCAAATGGGGGGGATTATTGCCATCAAAAAACTTATTAAAGCCATCGATGTATTCTTGGAAGATTAATTCCTCGAATTCTTCGGCGGTAAATAGGCCTAAATTAATTAAACTTTGAAACTCCGATCGAGAGATATTCCATTCCCGATTCATCCGTCCGAAAGGCAGTCTTTCTACTAAGAGGACTCGATAACCTAATTTGGCCATCTGTGCCGCATGAATTGCCCCCAAGGCACCACCAATATAAATTAAGTCGTAGGTGATGGGATGATCATTTTCCTCACTGCTAGAGAAAATTACCGGCTGCGGTTGTTGGGGATTTTTGGCACTGTCGCGCCAACGTTTTTCCCACCAATACAAACGTTCTAAATCTGCCTCCCCTTGCGGCATTTTGCGGAAGTAGTGAACCGTTAGGGGATAGTCCGCTTCTAAATCTGTAAAAATTGAGTGATTTTTTTGATCGATATTTGGTATCGTGTTATGCTGCGGCGGAAAACGCTTTTGTAAAGCTCGATCGAGCTGCCGAGTCAGGGATGTTTCTTGAGAATGCGATCGCTCACCCCAGCGGAAAACTTTTAAATAAGTAGTCCGTTGCAGCGTCCAGACAAAGATCGACAATTCGATCGCCTCCGATAAGCGCAATCTCACCCCGTTAGGTGTATTTGTCTTGACACCGCTTGCGGGTTGCCAATCGGATTGTAACCACTGACAAACGGCGATCGAGTCGGGAGTCGGAATTTCTCTGTAAAGTATTTCTCTCATCTTGATTTAGCTATTACACCTAAAAATCGTCTGATTACGCTAGACTACACAAAAAGTTTTCTGAAAAAAGTTTAAAAAACTTTACATACCTAGATTAATACACAGCCAGGACCATCTGATTATGAATTATCCCATCCCGACTACCCCCGAAGAAATTGCCGCCCTCCGACAGCGCCCCGTGGACGAGGAGATGATCGCTGCCGTGATTGCGGGAATTATTAGAATGGCCCGCGCCCAGGGTCAATCTCTCGATGATCTTACTGAAGAAATTCTCGCAGAAGACCCGATTTTAGATCAAGTGCAACGACGTTGGTTAAGTCAGCTTTTGACTAATGCTTGGCAAAATTTAGCTGAATGGGTGTAATTGAGCGATGGAATGGCTAACAATCACTCTCGCTAGTGTTTTGACCCTGTTAACTCCCGCAGGGGCAATTATCGATACGGTTTTAGCCCATACCCTTCGCTCTCAAGTCCAAAAAGTGGAACAATTAGCCGTCAGGGTCGATAATACTCCCAATTATCAGGCTCTACAAGGCAAAATCGATCGAGTTCGCATTTCTGCGCGGGGAATTTATCCCCTTGCTGATGTTCGCATTGAGAAGATCGAGCTAGAAACTGAGCCAATTAGCCTCGATTTGCGGCGATTACAGCAAAAAAACAGCAGTTTAGCCGCCGCCTTGCGCCGACCGGCTGCGGGGGCATTGCATCTTGTCCTCACGGAAACTAATGTTAATCAAGCTTTACAATCGGCAGCGGTCAAAGAGCCAATTCAGACTCTGATTAATAATCTGATTCCCTCTAGGGAAGAATCGCATAGCACAAAATATCAACTTAGTCAAGCAAATTTTAACTTTCTTAATAATAATCGAGTCGCCCTCAGCCTGCAGCTAGAGACCCAAGGGCCGGACGGCCCCGTAGCCAGCCTCGATCTGAGCCTAGAAGTGGGATTTAAGCTAGTGCAGGGGCGAAAAATCGAGCTTATTGACCCCACAGCCACTCTTAATGGTCGTCGCATCTCCTCGCGCCTCCTCAAGGGGTTTGCCGAGGGTATATCCACCCAGTTAGATTTAAAAAACTTCGAGAAACAAGGAATTATCGCCCGCCTTCTCCAATTGCAGATCGACGATGATAAGCTGAGTATAGCCGCCTTTGGCAGCATTGAACCTCGATCGGGGAACCCCAATTAAATTTAACGGTCGGAAAAGAGGAGATATTTCAGTTATCAGTAATCAGTGAAAAGAAAACTGCTATTTAATACTGCTCACTTAAAACTGATAACTGCTCACTTAAAACTTAAAACTGATGGTTCTTCGTTACTTAGTATGGTTCGATAGGGTGGCATAAATCGACTAAATCCTTATCTGGCAAGAGATTTAATTGATTAGTTCGCTCTAGATAGAAAACAATTAACAAAAATCGCCAAATGTCTTTCTCTATAAGAGTT
>NZ_JADBSZ010000127.1:0-6553 GCF_020246425.1 Microcystis sp. M079S1 | reverse complement strand
ATAATAAATTTGGCAGAGGATTAAAGATTAGTTATTGTGACTAACTCTTTTGGTTAGAACAAGATAAACTTGAGAATCTTCGGTCAAATTTATTGACTCAAAATCAGCTATACTTAATTTAAATGAAACAGCCCTAGGGGTGATGGGGGTTAGGTGTTAGAGAGGTTTGAGCGGGCGAGAGAAAAAGAATTTAATAGACTCCGTAATGTTCACTTTTGCAGCCGAAATAATAATTTAAGGACAGCGAAAGAGATCGTCACCCGGGGAAGTCAGCCCATTGTACAACCTAGTAAGTAGGTGGGTGGAATTAAATATAAGATGAACGTAGGTTGGGTTGAATCATGAAACCCAACGCCCGCATGGGTTACGCTACCGCTAACCCATCCTACAAATAATTGTGCTGCATAATGTTCACTTTCGCAGCTGAAATAATAATTTAAGGACAGCGAAAGAGATCGTCGCCCAGCGAATTCAGCCCATTGTACAACTTAGTACAACTTTCTTGCCTCAACGCTCCGACCTGCTGCTGTCTGCTTTTACTTATAGTTGCAAAGGCTATGTCAATGTCATCAAGCACCGGTAAATATCTATCCTCATCCCAACGTCAGCAACTTCTCGAAATCTCAACAGAACCGAATATCTCTGATGTTGATCGCAAACGGATTCAAATCATTCTTTTCGCTGACGAGGGCAAATCCCAGAACGAGATCCGTAAGCTTCTCGATTGTACTGCCGCCACCGCTAGTAAATGGATACTGATCGCCGAGAGTGGCAAGATCGATCGCTGGCAGAAATACCGCCGCGGTCGCCCTTCAAAAGTTGATCAACCCTACCTCGATCGCCTGAAGGAACTGATTAGTAAATCCCCCCGGGATTTCGGCTATTCCTTTAAGCGATGGTCGGGAGTTTGGTTAGCGCGGCATCTAGAGAAAGAATTCGGGGTTGCACTCACCCCCACCCACATCAATCGCCTCCGCAAACAGCTACAGCCGCTCCGCATCGTCGATCTTTCTCCTTCAGCCAAAGCTTAAAACAACTATGCTCGATACTCACAGCCTCGTTAATCCGTGGCCGGAATTCCTGTCCGAAACCCAGTGGCGGAGTCTCCAGAAAACGGCGATCGCCCTCTCTCCCGAAGCAGGTACACTGCCCGTACAGTCGGGGTTATACCTAGTCGTTGGCGGCAAAGTTCGGATAGCGAACTCGCAGCAAAAAGAGATGATTGCGCTCAAAACCGGCGAATTTTTCGGGGAATTCTCCCTCTTTCCCCGATCGGGTTTTCTTCCCTACTCGGTTCGAGTCTCGGCGAAGGCGGAACTACTTCTTATCCCCGAGTCCGCCCTGAGGCCGATCCTGAAAAAACACCCCGCCCTGAAAAAAACATTACTACAACGGGCGCGGGAAATTGAGCAACTTCTTGGGACGAAGACAGAAGAAACGGACAAAAAAAGCGATCGAGCCTATTTCCCCTCTCCGGCGCAGCGGTTAGGTCACTGGATCGGGCAATCCCTCCGCCGTTATCCCTTCTTCGAGCAACAGTCCGCCTCCGATTGCGGGGCGGCCGGTTTAGTCATGATCGCCCGTTATCACGGCAAAAGAATCAGCGTCAACCGTTTGCGGGAAATGGCCAACGTCAACCGCGACGGGGCATCCCTGAAGGGACTGATCACCGCGGCGGAAAATATCGGCCTCTCCACCCGTCCGGTAAAAGCGACTCTAGAGGGATTAGGGAAACAGCCCCTACCGGCGATCGCTCACTGGGAAGGCAAACACTTCGTTGTGATCTGGAAAATTACCCCCAAACAGGTGATTATTGGCGATCCGGCGATCGGGCAATTAACCCTAAGTCGTGCCGAATTCACCAGTAAATGGACGGGATTCACCCTGCTGCTCCAACCGAACCAGAAATTTCGGGACACGAAAGAGGATAAAACCTCTCTCTGGCAGTTTTATCGCTTACTGGAACCCCATTGGTTCGTACTGCTGGAAATTTTCGTCGCCTCGCTTTTTATCCAGATATTCGGCTTAATTACGCCGATTTTCACCCAGTTAATCCTCGATCGAGTAATCGTCCAGGGGTCGTTAACCACCCTTTGGGCGATGGGGATCGGTGCGCTAATTTTCGGGGTTTTTCGGGTGGCAATTACTGGTTTACGCGCCTATCTCCTCGATCACACCGCTAATCGCATCGATACGGCATTAATCACCGGTTTTATCCGCCATACCCTCAGCCTTCCCCTCGGTTATTTCGAGTCCCGCTATGTGGGCGATATTATTTCCCGCGTCGGGGAAAATCGCAAGATTCAGCGTTTTCTCTCTGGGGAAGCTCTCTCGATTTTACTTGACTTATTAACGGTTTTCGTGTATGTGGCGGTGATGTTCCGCTATAGCTGGCAATTAGCCCTCATCAGTTTAGCGATCGTGCCACCGTTCTTTCTGCTGGCGTTAATTTCTACCCCTTTTCTCCAGCGAATATCCCGGGATATCTTTCAGGCGATCGCTAAAGAAAGCAGTTACCTGATCGAGATTTTAACCGGTATTCGTACCGTCAAATCTACCGCCACAGAGCGCTCGACCCGTTGGCACTGGGAAGACCTTTTCTCGGTGGAGGTCAAGAAAAATTTCTCCGGGCAGATCATCGGCAATAATCTCCAGATATTCAGTAATCTGATCGAATCTTTAGCGACGACGGGGTTACTCTGTTTCGGTGCCTATCTAGTGATTCAAAATCAATTATCGATCGGACAACTGATCGCCTTTAATATGCTTTTTGCCCAGATCATCGCGCCTTTTCAACGCTTAACCGTTCTCTGGACGCAATTTCAAGAAGTCAATATCGCCGTCGAGCGGATTAACGATGTACTAGACGCAAAGCCGGAGGAGAATTTAGAGGAACTTTCCCGTCAGTTTCTCCCGGAATTACAGGGACATATTCGCTTTGAAAATGTCACCTTTCGCTACCACAACGACAGCGATCGCAATGTTTTAGAAAACCTCAGTTTTGAGATTTTACCCGGTCAAACCGTTGCCCTCGTCGGTCGGAGCGGTTCGGGAAAAACCACGATCTCGAAATTGCTGATCGGCCTCTATCCCCCCACCGATGGGAAGATATCGATCGACGGTTACGATCTGAGTACGATCGCCCTCAGTTCCCTCCGGCAACAGGTGGGAGTCGTCGATCAGGATACCTTTCTCTTCGGTTCCACGATTCGGGAAAATATCAGTTTAGGACATCCCGATCGCCCCCTAGAAAATGTGATCGAAGCGGCGAAATTAGCGGGAATTCATGACTTTATTCAATCACTGCCCATGGGGTACGAAACCCAAATCGGCGAGGGTGGAGGGCTACTTTCTGGGGGACAGAGACAACGGATCGCCATCGCTCGATCGTTGATGGGAGAACCGCGGTTATTAATCCTCGATGAAGCCACTTCCCACCTCGATACCGAATCGGAACGGATTATTCAAACAAATCTCCAAAAAATTCGGCAGAATCGCACGATGGTGATTATCGCCCATCGCCTCTCTACGGTGCGGAACGCGGATTGTATTCTCGTTCTCGATCGAGGGGTATTAGTCGATAGTGGAACCCACGAAGAATTAATGGCCCGTCCCGGTATTTACCGTAATTTGAACTCTAATCAATTGAGTGAATAACTATGACAACCAATCTAGACAGAGAGCGCGATAACTGGTCTTTCCAGACCAAAGAATTGATCGATACTTTACCCCTACCCTGGACGCGTGGTTTACTCTATTTTCTGATTATTTTCGTCTCGATCATTCTCCCCTGGGCGATATTCTCAAAAGTCGATGAAACGGGTGTTGGTCCAGGAAAACTGGAACCCCAAGGGGAAACAGTCAAACTCGACGCAATCACCGCAGGAGAAGTGGAAAAAATCTATGTCCGTGAAGGCCAAGAGGTGAAAGCAGGACAACCGATTTTAACCCTAGATTCCTCATTAATCGGCAAGGAAATACAACAAATCGAGGAGAAAATAGAAGGACAAAAAAGCCGTCTTTCCCAACAGAAACTTGTCAAAAGTCAGTTAGAGATTTCTTTAACCACCCAAAGCCAACAAAATCGCGCGGCAGCCGCGGAAAAAGAAGCCTCGATCGAACAAGCGCGGGAGAATGTGGACGCATTAATCAAGAAGGCCAAAATATCCCTAGAAGAACAACAAGCGCGAGTCAATCAAGCGAAAACCGCCCTCGCACAAAGTCAGACCGATTATCCGATTCTCAAAAGTCGTTATGAAACGGCTTTAAAAGAAGTCGATCGCTACCGAAAAGCGTGGGAGGATGGCGCGATATCGGAGGTGCAATTCATCGAGCGCGAGGACAATGCCAAGGAGCGCCAACAACTCTACGAGCGGGGAAAAGCGGAGGTCAAAGAAAATCAACATAAACTAGCGGAATTAAAAAGTGCCTACCGTCAGACGAGTCAACAAACGAGCGCGGATATCGCCCAAGCGCGTCTGCAATTACAGGAGCGGCAGCGGGGTTATCAAAGTCTCCGCCATTCCAACGAGTTGGCACTCTTAAGGGTACAGGAGCAGATTAACAATCTAGACACGGAGATCGCAACACTGGCATCGGAAATCGCCCAAAGCGAGAGCCAACGGCAAGCGCTCCAAATCCAACTAAGTCAGAGGGTTTTAAAGGCGAATACCGACGGCACAATCTTTTCATTACCGATTAAACGCGCGGGTGCGGTGGTGCAGTCGGGAACGCGGGTTGCGGAGATAGCACCGAAAGGATCGCGGTTTATTCTCAAGGCAGAAATGCCCACGGATCAAAGTCAATTTCTCCGCGCCGGTATGCCGATAAAAGTCAAGTTCGATGCCTATCCTTTTCAGGATTACGGCATTATCGGCGGCAAGATCACCAAGAAATCACCGACGGCGATCGAAAAGGAAACGCCCAACGGAAAAATCAACGTTTTCGAGCTAGAAATTCAACTCGATCGCTCCTGTATTCAAAAGGGAAATCAATGTATTCCCCTCAATCCGGGGGATACGGCTACCGCAGAAGCGATCGTCCGTCAGCGTCGGGTGATCGATTACATCCTCGATCCCTTTAAGGATCTGCAAAAAGATGGGTTAAAACTCTAGTTTTTTTAGGTATCGAAGCCAAATTACTTACACTCCTCGCTAACCCTCTTGCCTATCTCAACTAGGAAATTAATTTCGCATAACTGTTTAAGGAGTCATTATGTCCCATAGTATCACCATCACCAATCAAGACCTTATCCAACAGCTTAAGCTATCGGGGAAAGTCCCCGAAATGGCCGAGGGAATTATCGCTCGGAAAATCATCACCGAAACTGCCACGGAAGCGGGGATTAAAAACACAACTGACGAGTTACAACAGGCGGCCGATCAATTCCGTCTCGCCAAAGGATTACATAACGCCAAAGATACATGGAATTGGTTGCAAAAACAGGGCTTATCCCTAGATGATTTCGAGGAGATCGTTCAATTCAATTTACTATCGGGTAAATTAGCCGAACATCTTTTCGCAGACAAAATTGAATCCTATTTTGTGGAACACCAGCTAGATTATACCGGCGCGGTGATCTACGAGGTGGTGTTAGCAGATCAGGCGATGGCAGAGGAGTTGTATGAATCGATTCAGGAGGAGGAAATCAGCTTTCAGGAAGTAGCGCATCGCTATATCGAGGATGTGGAATTACGACGCAAGGGAGGTTATCGCGGTACTGTTTACCGTAAGGATTTACGACCGAATCTTTCGGCCGCAATTTTCGCATCGGATTCTTCTCGATTGTTGAAACCGCTGCAAGGCGATCGAGCTTTTCACCTGATTTTCGTCGAGGAAATCCTTAAGCCAAAATTAACCGAGGAGTTGGCTCTGAAAATCGGTGTCGATTTGTTTAACGGTTGGGTAAAGGAGAAGATTCAAGAGATAGAATACGAGTTTAGTAATTAATTGTGGATGGGGTGGGTAATACTCACCCCGCAAACATAGTAAGGGAAGATAAGAGTTATGGAATGTGTTATCTGTAAACACGGCACGACTCGATCGAGTTTTGTTACCGTTACTTTAGAGAGGGATAATTGTATCGTGATTTTAAAACAAGTCCCTGCGGATATCTGTCAGAATTGCGGGGAGTATTATCTAAGCGAGTCGGTCACTGCGGAGGTTTTACAGAAGGCCGAAGATGCGGTTAACAAAGGTGCGGAAGTAGAGATTATTCGCTATGTCGCTTAAGTACACTATAAAACTATAAAATTAATACATATTGTATTAATAAAATACCAATAATCCGATTATTCTTGAGTGAGCTTATTCAGTATAAAAACAAACAAAGCGATTTTTAATACATACACTTTTAAAAATTCCTGAATCTATTCATTAACAGAATTCCCAGTTAATTAAAAAAATAAATAGTGGTTCTTCGTTACTTAGTATGGTTCGATAGGGTGGCATAAATGGACTAAATCCTTATCTGGCAAGAGATTTAATTGATTAGTTCGCTCTAGATCGAAACCAATTAACAAAAATCGCCAAATGTCTTTCTCTATAAGAGTTT
>NZ_JADBSZ010000126.1:0-27828 GCF_020246425.1 Microcystis sp. M079S1 | reverse complement strand
CTGGTCTTGGCTGTCTATATTTTAACCAATAAATTGCTGTATTGCAAGCATAGTCAGCTTTTAAAGATAAATTATTGTTTTATTGGTCAGCAATAATTGTCTATTTTTTCTTTAATTTTACATGACAAGTTCGGAAGAGCCATTTTTATTTATTCTTCCCACTCCCCACTTCCCCACTTCCCCACTTCCCACTTCCCAATTAACGAATGGGTTTAGCTAAATCACCGATTTTAAAACCATTACCGGTAATGATGCGACCGACGCTAGATTGACCATCAGCTTCGACAATTTCGAGAGTGCCAATCGGTTGAGTAATCTGACGGATAACCTTACCCGTTTGCGGATCCTTGACCGTTTGAGTCGTCCGTTCGATGGAAATGCGTAAACCGACACGATAGCCTTCTCCCGTACCTTTATTGAGAATTACCTGATTTCCCGCCACGGCAGCCACTAAAGCGGTGACAGTCGGGAGCGAGCGAGGTGTAGCGGCGATTTGGTCGGCTTTATCATTGAGATTATCCACCACCCGCGCCACTGCCTTATCGGTGGCAATACTGAGTAATTTCCCTTCGTTGGAGGTTTGGGAACCACCCCCAACCCCTAAAACCACGGTTGAACCATCGGATTGATTGGCAGTACCATCTCCCTGAGCGGTGGTAATAATTTCGGCCGTGGTGGTATTAATTGCCCGGACATTTAACTTGACAAAAGCATCGGTTTCTGTCTTGGCGGTGCTAAAAATAATAAACGAGCCACCGGATTGTTTTTTCTGTAAATCGAATTGGGTAATCGAACCGATAATCACCACATCTACCCCCAAAATTTGCCCGATTTGAGCGGCGGTAGCGGCATCTACCCGTCCCGAAGCCCCCAAATTCTGTTCTCTGAGGACAGCATCAATGCGACTGCGCTCAATGACTGTATAGCGACCACTTTCCACCAATTTATTGACGAGAATATCACTGACACCACTGGCTCCACCATTGAGAAATGTTAACCACTGGGGATTACTGAGACCGCTATAATCGAAGTCTAAAACCGCTACTCGCACCTTTTCGCTTTTTTGGGCTAAGAGTAGGGGTAAATTGTTAGAGATAGCTTGGGAGAAAGCCGGTGCGTTGAAGCTAAAACCCAAACTAGAAGCGACTCCCACAAGGGTGATCAGGGCAGAAAAACCACGGATGCTATCTCGATCGAACATGATAAGGGGTTCTCCAGTCAAATAGAATATAGCTCATAATACATCTGAAAATTGCTCTCACTATCGAGAGTGATCAAGAGCGAGAATTTTGAATGGCAGTAATTAAACCTCTCACCTCCGCGGTTCCCTCGGAAGCTTCAAAGGAAGTGGGAAATTTACCCTTAGCAATCATCCGCAATCCCAAGGGGGCAATACTTAATAAACCCTGTAAATCGCGCCAATAATTGCCCACCACATAGAGGCCGAATTTGCGTTCATCAACCCATCCCCCTGCTTTGACTAATTCCACTAAAACTTTCCGGTGACGAATGGGACGACTACTATCGTCCGACTTGCGAGCGAGTATTTCCTGTTTAATTTTACCGATTTGATCCATGGGGGCCACTTCCATGGGACAAACCGCATTACAGAAATAGCAGCGCGTACACCCCCAAACCCCTGCGGTGCCTTGGTTATAAAGTTCTAGGCGACTTTCCTGATTACCATCGCGGGAATCTGCTAGGGTGCGCTGCGCTTTTGCTAAAGCGTGGGGACCGACAAAATCAGGATTCACTTGCTTGGCATTACATTCCGAATAACAGGCCCCGCACATAATGCAGTTACCCATCTGATTGAGATTGGCTCTTTCTTCTGGAGTTTGCAGAAATTCTCGTTCGGGAATGGTGCGTGCTTGACTACTGATATAAGGTTCAACCTTTTCTAAATCGTCCCAAAACGGTTGCATATTGACGATTAAATCCCGGATAATCGGTAAATTACCCAGGGGTGCGATCGTGATTTCGGGAATTTCTCCGGCATCTTTTTGGCTAGAATGGTTTAATTCACTGGCGATATTTTTTTGACAAGCCAAGGCCGAACGACCGTTAATTTTCATCGCACAGCTGCCACAAATTGTGTTGCGGCAATTTTTACGAAAGGCCAAAGTTCCATCAAGTTCCCATTTGATGCGATTAAGGCAGTCGAGAATTGTATTTCCCGCCTCCACCTCTAGGGTAAAATTTTCTAGGTAGGGGGTGTCGTTGGGTCGTTGACGCAGAATTTTAAAAGAAACTTCCATACTCGGCAGGGGGATGAGGGACTCCTAATACTCAGGATAATCGATGTTAACGGGCCAAAGGGGAGCTAGTAATGGTAATTAATCCTTAAGATTTTCCCTGGTCGGTTGAGCCAAGGGGTGGGTATCTAGACCTAATCATAGATGGGCAAGTCGCTCGAAAACAGTTTAATCACCCCGGATTTACTGCTCTGGGTCATTAGTTTTTTGCCAACTCCAACCACAAGTATAGTTTCTCAATTCCTTGCTAGGTATAGCTTGATCCGTTTTATGTCCTCACTTTCTCCCCCCTGGTTTCCTCGCACCCGACCAAAAATTTCGAGAGTCTTGACCAAAAATTTCCTCTCCCCCACAAGGTTTACACTTACTACCTAGTCTGGGGTCTTCTTAGCACGATTGTCATCACAGAACCATCAGTTTTAAAAAATTTATTATTCCCCTCTAGACATTTTTGGCAAGATTTTTGGTATGATCAATTTGTCAGTGTAAACTTAATTGACAGTCAGTCAAAAATCAAGAGACATTAAAAAGTACCATGAGTGATATCTCTCCTACTCCCCTAACCGGGAAAGCTCTACTTCAAAAAGTCAAAGAGTTGTCCCACTTACCCCGTCGCGAAACGGCAAAACGTTGTGGTTACTACTCCCAAAGTAAAGATGGTCAAGTTCGGGTCAATTTAACCGACTTTTACGATGCTGTTTTGGGTGCAAAAGGCGTTCCTCTCGATCCCGAAGGCACTAAAGATGGCCGCGGCCGCGAACCCACTTTCCGGGTTAGTGTCCACAAAAATGGTCAAATCGTCATCGGTTCCACCTATACCGAACAAATGAACTTGCAGCCTGGCGATGAATTTGAAATCAAACTTGGCTACAAGCACATCCACCTCAAACAAATGGAATCAGAAGAACCAGTAGAAGCTTAAATAGGTTACGGAGTAGGGATAAGGATAAAAAAAATCGGCAGTCAAAAGGGCTAGTTTTGACAAGACCGACCAAAAAGACAATATAGATTCTTATCCCTAA
The DNA here is from genome assembly GCF_020246425.1 of Microcystis sp. M079S1. Classification (NCBI taxonomy): domain Bacteria; kingdom Bacillati; phylum Cyanobacteriota; class Cyanophyceae; order Chroococcales; family Microcystaceae; genus Microcystis; species Microcystis sp. M079S1. Next base: position 24,551 of record NZ_JADBSZ010000126.1, on the reverse strand, counting down.
TTCTAACCCCTGACCGCCTCTTTTATCAACTCGAGGGGTTTTCCTTAAGCACTTTTTCTTCTTTTTCGCAACCCCCTAGGGATGGATTTTTGTTGGAGCTAGGCTTTACCAGAGCAAAGTTCCACAGTTATTCTATCCCTAGAGGGTTTGTTGTTTTAGCTATCAGGAGTCAGGAGACTCCGAGACTCCGAGACAGGAGACTCCGAGACTCCGAGACAGCTTTGTTCTCCCCACACCCCACACCCCACACCCCCACTTCCCTAACACTTAATTGACAATGGACATTGCTGCCTTAATAAAAATTATTATTTTCCTGTTAGCCTGGTTAATTCTCTGGCTGCCCATTGCCATTGTTTTAGGGAGTCGTTTGGGATGGCAACCGCTGCAAGGGACAAAACCTGACCAGAAATTGCCACTGGTGGCCTCTCTTTACGCATTGGCTCCCTTAGTTATCTGGGGATTATTAAAGATAGAGGGGAGCAGCCTCCATAATTACGGATTAATTTGGTCATTTTCCCTATTTATCTCCCTAACCAAAGGATTAATCTTGGCAGTGGTGGGATTAGGGATAATTTTTTTCCTAGAGGGGATTTTGACATGGGTACATTGGCAGCCCAAAAACCTCACTCGCGCTTTTTCCTTGAGTTTACCCCTGTTGATAGTGGCCCTCTGGGTGGGTATTACCGAGGAATTAATCTTTCGGGGCATCTTTTTGAGCCAATTAAGCCAAGAATACGGTTTTTGGGTGGCGGGAGCCATTTCTAGCCTAATTTTTGCCCTGCTGCACCTGCTTTGGGAACGTCAGCAAACGCTGCCGCAACTACCCGGTTTATTTCTGATGGGGATGGTTCTGGTCTGGGCGCGGGCGATCGATCATGGTAGTTTAGGATTAGCTTGGGGACTTCATGGCGGTTGGGTATGGGGATTGGCCTTGCTAGACAGTGCCGAATTGATGTCTTACAGCGATTCTGGGTTAGCTTGGGTTAAAGGTATCTATAACCAACCTTTAGCGGGTTTAGCTGGCATTCTCTGCCTCTTGGGGACAGCTTGGGGGTTAAACCTGCTTCAGTAGCCAAAAGCCGGTAAAAGTGCGGCCAGAATCATCCGGTTGTATGAGGAGAAAGTGCAAACCTTGGCTTTTCTGTTTGGTTGCTTGATAAGCATTGGCTGCCCGGGCCACTTCTTCATCTTTGTAGGTGAGAAAAATCCAACGTTCATTTAGACCCGATTCCAAGACTAAACCGCCCGATCGCCCCGTTTCTGTGGGAATATGATCGATAAATACTGGGTTAATTTCCCCTAACCAACGAGCGATCGCCAGAGATTTTTTACCACCGGTAATAACCACACCGGGGATCATTAAAGTGGAGGCTAAACCTAATTTTAAAGGAGAAAAGGCCTCTGGTAGGGAAAGAATCGGTATTCGGCGATCGCCAAAAAAGTTAACTAAATCAACGGCGGGAAAGCGAGCAAAACGCCACTCTTGACCTAAAAATTGGTCTGGTAGGGGTTGTGGTGGAGGAGAATCGATATTGATGGGGATTTGCCGCAATTCTAGCTGTTTTTTCAGGGTATTAACGTGACGGGTTAACTCAATTTTGATCTGTAAATTTTGACCGGCGAGGAGAAATAAATTGGCGCATTGGGGGCGAAAAACTTGGATAATTTCTGGGGAGGAGACTTGACAAGCTTGCTGTAACTGTTGGGTTAACCAGTCGCTATTAGCTTGCGATTGGGGACAGGAATTTTCATAGATAAGATGACCGAGAGTATCGGAAATTAACAATTGCCAGACTGTGCCAAGAGGGGAAGAAGATGAAGATTTATAAAAATCCGCTTGCCAAATAGTCATAATTCACTAAAAAGTCACCAGTAAAAAGTCAAAAAATGGTCAGGAGTAGAGGTCAACTAAAAATTTTACCTTACCAAGACTTTTAAAATCTAGGAGCGAGACAAAAAAGGCTATATACTAGGGAAAGCTATAGCAAAAAATGTCGAGACAATGGAAGAAAATTGGCTAGAAATTGGGACAATAGTAGCACCCCAGGGACTGGAGGGAGAATTGCGAGTTTTATCGGTATCAGATTTTCCCGAACGTTTTGAGAAGCGAGGTATTAGGGGAATACAAGGGCCACAAGGGGGAGAAATCCGAGAAATTACTCTGCTCAGGGGACGTGAGCTACCGGGAAAAAATGTTTATGTTATCAAGTTAGAGGGGGTTGAAAATCGGGAACAAGCCGAAGCTTTGCGCGGATATAAATTATGGGCGAATAAACTAGAAAAACCTCGCCTAAAAGCGGATGAATATCATGTTAGTGAGCTAGTGAACTTAGAGGTTTATCATCACCTGACAGGAGAAAAAATCGGGGTTGTGGTAGATATTTTCTGGGCGGGTAATGACATTTTAGCAGTGCAACTAGAAGCAAATCTCGCCTCTGTCAAGAAAAAAAGTCCCTCTCCTGACTCAGCGGCCACGGCCCTAGTCCCCTTCGTCAAAGAAATTGTTCCACTGGTGGATCTGAAAGCGGCACGCATCGAGATTGCGCCACCACCGGGGTTATTAGAGATCAATTTGTCCTAGGCTTATTCGTGATGGCGAATTGGGACGGTGAGGAAGTTTCAGGACAACTGCAACAAAACCAAGGGGTAAGCTGCCCGCAAAGATAAGGTAACACTGGAACAGTAAGGATTAGCTGCTTTTTTAGCTAACTTAACAATACCTAGTTATCCCTAGGGACTGCTAACCAACCACGACAATTTTTGATTTTTAGAGCAGGTCCACTTTTGCTCTGGAAATGGGTAATCTCAAAAGGAAAGAGAGATATTATTTTGATGAAAGGCTATGGGTATCAGCATCCTGAGAATCTGGGCGATCGCAGCTAATGGTTTTCGCGAGGTTATTCGCGATCGCATTCTTTACTTTATCGGGTTTTTTGCCTTGTTGATGGCCTTCGCTTGGCGTTTATTACCGGAAATTGCGGTGGGAACCCATGAGAAAATCTTTCTTGACTTGGGATTAGCCGCTATCGGATTATTAGGGGTAATTGTCGCGGTTTTTGTGGGTACAGGGCTAATTAATAAGGAAATTGACAAGAGAACTATTTTAGTTTTGATTCCCAAACCCCTGAGTCGGGCCGAATTTATCCTCGGTAAACACTTGGGTTTGTCCGGGGTTTTAGCGGTGATGTTGGGGGTAATGTTGGTGATTTACTTGCTGATGTTGCTGGGGATGAAAGTATCTTTTCAACCTTTACCCCTGATTGTCTCGGTTTTCTATCTCGGTTTGGAATTAATTCTCATCGCAGCCGTGGCGATCGCTTTTGGGGTATTTACCAGTTCGATTTTAGCCACGTTAATGACTTTTGGGGTCTATCTAATGGGTCACATCAGCAAAGATCTGATCCAATTGGGTATAATCAGCAAAAATGCCAATATCCTCGCTATCACTCAAAATATTTATCTAATTCTCCCAGATTTAGAGAGATTGAATTTTAGAAACGAGGCCGTTTATGGTTTGCTGCCTAGTGCTGATGTCTTAATCGCTAATGCCCTCTACAGTCTCGTTTATACTGGTCTATTATTGGGTATCTCCATCCTCATCTTTTCACGACGACAATTTTAACTGGGGTTGCCGAATCAAGGGATGAATGTCATCGCCATCGATTAGTTTATAGAGATGATTAGCCATGAAATTAAAGGCACAACTGCATATTTTAAGTCGAGACGCGGTTAATTACGGACTGGCCCCCGTAGTCATGGAAGAAGCGGTTAATCCCGTCCTCGCGGCCGTGGCCAGACAGTTAAAACATTTACAATACTATGTGGTGCAGAATAGCCAGGGTGATTGGTTACTAACCACCTTAGCCCATCGGCAGCAGCCGCAACAGGAGAAAAGGGTAATCTATGCCTTTGCTACGGAAAAAATGGCCATATCTGCTCAAAATACCCCCAATTCACCCCTCTCAACGCTCCTGATTCCCGTAACCCATCTTTTATTCCAATTATTTGCCCTAGAAAAAGTAGATAGTATTATTTTTCTGGAAAATGCACACACCGCTCAAACGGGAAAAGAAATCACCCGGCCCCAATTAAAGGCCAATATTGAAAAACAACTGCAAAAACTAGCGACAATTCCTGCCAATCTTGCTTAACTTAGTATCATTAATCGAGGTCAATTAGATGTCACCAGAGACTTTTTCAGCTGCCAACTTGAGTCTAGTGTAACCAGAGAGATTTTTGAGAAAGGAAGGTGTCGCTAGTGTGGGCCACACTTCACCCCATCAGATATAGTAGAAGTACAGTATATACATTCTCAGCAATACGGTGGTCAGGATGAATACAAAAACCCCCAATTACTAGACCGCCAGTGTCAGGATGATAAAACGTCCCTCGATTGTCAAGCTGTATCCCTAACAATGGAGCAGTTAAACTAGGAGAGGTGTGAGGTGAAAGTCTCACCTACGTTTCTCAAGGGGAGGAGATGGAGGTAACTCTATGATCAAACCCTAATAGATAGATTGGAATCTATCAGTATCCGCCGCCACTAATACCTTAAATCTTAGCCAGAATGCCAGATTTACACTTGCTTAATTCTCATCCACAGGCCCTAGAAACTGCCTTCATCCCCACTGCCGACCGGTCTTTTTCCTACCCTCTATCCCTCGACCTCGCCACAATTAATCAACGTTTTGACTCCGCTAACGATGCGGAAATCGTCGCTTGGGCTGCGGCCACCTTTGGGGAAGGTTTGGTGATGAGTACCAGTTTCGGCATTCAGGCGGCGGTGATGTTGCACCTTGTCACCGCAATTATCCCCGATATTCCCGTCATTTGGATCGATACCGGCTATCTTCCCCCAGAAACCTATCAATTTGCCGAAGACTTAAGCCAACGCCTCCATTTAAACCTGAAAGTTTATCAATCTCCCCTCAGTCCCGCCCGCATGGAAGCAATCCACGGTAAATTGTGGTCAAATAACGATCTCGACTCCCTCAATCTCTACGACAAAATCCGCAAGGTGGAGCCGATGCAACGGGCCCTGAAGGAATTAAAGGCCACCGCTTGGTTGGCGGGTTTGCGTCGCGACCAAACCGACCACCGCAAAACTCTCCAATGGGTCAATCAACAGGGCGAACGTTACAAAATATTACCGATCCTTGACTGGAATGCCAAAACCATCTATGACTATCTGACTAAATACGATCTTCCCTACCATCCCTATTTTGATCTGGGTTATGTCTCCGTCGGCGATTGGCACTCCAGTCGGCCTTTAACCGCCGATGATAGCAACGAACGAGACACCCGTTTCAAGGGTTTAAAACAAGAATGCGGTCTTCATTTACCCTTAACCCCCGGAGAAGCACAAAGTCTCGACGCAAGCTCCCTATAACTGCGGGGGTGGGAAAATTGCCGGTGCGATCGGTTCCTAGACGTTAGACAATGGTTATTAGACCTCTTGTAAAAATCAAAAATTGTTGTTAGGGTTAGGAGTCAGTAGCCAGTAGTCAGGAGAATTAAGAAGAAGTAATAATCAGTTAAATGGTCTATTTACAGACTTTATGCCATTTAATCCTTATTTTTGCCGTTTTTGAACCCTGAAAAACTAATTATGCAAGAGGTTTATTGATTATTAATCCCCCATTAACCATGGCTATTTTAGAAAATTTTCTCGAAGTCGGCTCTCTCAAGTGGTTTTATCGACAGGTTAACCCCGCTCAACAACCGGACACAACCCCCGTGATCCTACTCCATGGTTTACCCGCCCATGGCTATATTTGGCGGGAATTGTTAACCAGTTTAGAAGAATATAACATTAATGCCATTGCCCCCGATTGGATCGGTTCCGGTTTATCCGCTAAACCCGATGCCAGAGAATTCGCCTACACACCTAGCGCTTTTTGTCAAGCTTTGGCCGATTTTATTCAAGCTCTCCAATTGCCGAAAATCTCCCTCATTGTCCAGGGTTTTTTAGCCTCCGTCGGTTTACAATACGCCCTAGAAAATCCCGATAAAATTGAGCGCTTGATTGTTTTAAATACTCCCCTCTCCAGGGATGTCAAATTACCCTGGATAATGAAACAATGGGGGCTACCTTTCCTCGGAGATATGGCGACTCAAGACCCCTTATTAGTCGATCGTACTTTAGAAACTGGTAGCGGTTTTGTGATTAGTGATGCAGATCTGGCTATTTTCCGTCAACCTTATCTAAAAACTTCGGCAGTGGGTCGCGCTTTACTGGCCACGATTCGCAATTTAAACCTATCGAAAACTATGGCAGAAATTGAGACAGGTTTAGAGAACTTTGAAAAACCTATCCTTTTTGTCTGGGGAATGGGCGATCCTTGGTTATCTTCTGTCACCGTCGAAAAATTAGCTACTAAATCAGGAGTGGAATTAATCTCCCTCGCGGAAGCAAAACACTATCCCCAAGAACATTGGTCAAAAGAAATTAATCCCCGGATTATTAATTTTCTCGGACGTAAAACCTAAACCTCGATACTTTCTGGGAATTGATAGCAAAATCTCCCTAGAAAGTATTGATCAAGTTATCCTTAGTATATCACTGTAGTTCTGCACTGGCCACCGCCTATGGAAATACCAGCTTTAGGAAGGATAAATATAACAAATAATCCCCCAGATATTAATAATTTAACCGATTGGGAGCGAGTTAAATCGATGGGTGATCTAGAAATCGAGGCTAATGCTTTGTCAGATCCCGATGCGCTCCCTTTTGATGATGATTGGGAAAATGCGGCGATTATTTCTGCTTACAATAAATTAACATCTCAATAATTGCTGAAGCATTATACCAAATCTGTCCACTCGCCTACCGTTCCACCCTGCCTACTTTTCTATACTTTTTAAACAGGGTTGAGTATTACTTGTGCTTGCATTAGTTTAATAAAAATGCTACACTCAAGCCAGTCTGTCATTGGATGACCTTTAACACAAACAAAATAGTCATAATTATGGATATGAACAATAAAACTTATGAAGATATTTATTCAAGAACTTATTCAAGAATTTATAATATTGTGATAGAAGTATTTGAAGTTTCTGAAATACCTCAGCCAGTTTTAGATTTTGTCATCTTTAAAACTGAGTATAATTATATTCTTGAATTATCAAATGGTGGAGATGAAGATGATGCTCTAAATTTCTTGTATCAAATAGAGCAGGAATTTGACATAGAAATTCCATACGATGAAGGATCTAAAAAAATAGTTACATTTAAAGATCTATTGGAATTTGTTTTTGAACAAAAATATAACCTTGAGATTGCAGAATATCTAAAAATACGAATAAAGACAAAAACTCTAAAATTGTTATTGTTCTTAGAAAGCAAGAAAATAGAAATCAGTAAATTTATAGAAATATTTTCAAGTGACACTTTTTCCAATAATCATCAAAATATCGAAAAACTTATCCTTTCCCTGAGACACAAAAGTTTTGACGTGTCTAGTATAATGTCATTTTCAGATATATTTAAAAATGATTTTTTATTGTCGAATTTAGAGCAAATATGTCAAATATATTGCTTTATGAATGATCAAAAAATTTCTTACTTTGATGTTATTGATATCATAAAAAGTGGATATCTAGACTCTTGCAAACAACAGATAGACGATCTTTCTGAAAAGATAAAGCTTCAAGAGTCGGAAATAAAAAACCTGAGTCTTGAACTTGAAAAGGCTAATCAGAACCTAGATTTGTTGAGAGGTCAATTAAACCATCTTTTAGATGATATCTAGCATTGTTATAGCGACATAGAAACCCAAAAAAATATTGATCAAACAAGGTATATTATTCTGCGATAACACACCTAAAAACAAAGATTTGAGTAATTATTTTATTCCCGTACCTATCTAATACTAAATCTGGTTATTAAAGACTGATTATTTATTCCCCTTTTTGCATGAGTGCATGAGTAGGTAGAAAACGGGTTTCTCGGAGAAACCCGTTTTCTGTGCGTTACTCAACGGATTTAGTATAAGCTGCACTGCATTTAAACTGCCTACTGAGGAATTTTAGTACAAGGGCCAGAAATCTCAACTCCAGAAACCTCTCCTCCCCACTCTCCTATATTTTTCAAGAGGAATAAAGTTTTAGCTTAATTAATCTGGTTAGAGGCCTGTTTTTGTCGTTTCTAAATACCCCTGATAACTTGACCGGAACTGTTCGATCGATAGGTTCTTTGTCCAATATTCTACCAGAGCATGACCCCAGGCCCAAGCTTCCTTGTCAGCAGTGCTATAATTTTCTAATAGTATTGGCCAAAGTGCCAATAAATCAAAACTTTTATTCTCTGGATTCAAGAGAGAATAAAGCTCGTAGGCCATCTGTAATTTACCGATCGCTACTGGTAATTGTTCCACAGGAATTTGTTCAGCTAAAAGATAGGCTAAAGTCGGTCTTCCCGTGGCTAAAGTGGAGATAAAACCTAGAATAGGACTTTTTAATAGGGCCGTTAAACCTTGCCCCGTGGCCATCTGTAAAGTATAGCGATCGATTATTTTCGCCGCTGCCAGAGTTCGAGTTTCTAAATCCGCTAAAAAACGGGCTAAACGCAACTGTTTTGCGGGTGAAATTGCCCCCAGTAAAGCGATTGATAACTCCTCATCCCCCCAAGCTTCTCTATCCGGCTGTTGACTGACCATCGGCAAAATGCGATCGCAGAGATCCTCGAATAATTCCGCCCGATACTGCAAGCATTCGCGGATATTGACTTCTTTGGGACTTTCTCCCGTCAGCCAATTATAGGGGGGTTGCCACTCTCGCACCGGACGCAGGCGATCGACTTGGGAAACACAGACTATAACTGGTAAATTGTCAATAGTTTGTTGCAAATCTTTAAGAAAAGCCTCATCCATGGCCAGGGCGGGATCGAGGGCGGGGGTGACAAGAATCAATAAATCGGCGTTTTTGGCATAATTAAGAACTTTTTGCCGATAATCAGCCCGATTTGCCTGTTCATAGCCCGGAGTATCCCAGAGGATTAACTCGTCCCCTTCTGGGGTTTGCCAATGGTAGGATTGAATCGCATCGGTACTGGGCAATAGATCCACTTGGGCTAAATCGGCCCGAAAGAGAGTATTAATTAAACTGCTTTTGCCGGCCCCGGTGCGTCCAACCAGCAGAATATTAACCGGTTGGCGATCGATTTCCGTGATTGGTTCAGCTTGGGCGAGAATTTCCTTGAGAGTAGTGGTGGCGATTTTGGTCTTGGTGGGGAGAGTTGGGGCGAGATTGCCGCCACTGTAGAGTAACACCGCTTGGCGAGAGAGATTTCTTAGGGCATTTTCCCGCAAAACTTGCCCTAAATTGACTAATAATTGCTGATCCGCTCGATCGCTGTACTTTTGACTGGCCACTTTAGCCACAGCCGCGGCGGGATTGATCACCCATTGCGCCCAATTCCAGACTTGCCAAAGTTTCCGGGCTGAGGGTTGCAATTTTTGATAAACTTCGTAGGCCTGATAGGCTTGCCCGATGGTGATTTGATTCAGGGCCGGGGAGAGATTCCGCATCCAGCGATCGCTATCATCCACGGTTCCCCGAATTAAACCGTAGGCCTGGGGAATGTAAATATTTAATAAGGGGTACTTGACATCGGGGTAATATATATGAGCGATGGCACTGACCAAATCCTGACAGCGTTGCCAAAAAGTCGCCCAATCTTCCCAAACCGGGCGATCATTGCGGGCCTCGACGATAATCCTCTCGATAATTTCTTCAACATTGCCCCCAGAATCACCGTCAGGAGGGGTTAATTCTGCCTTCACTTCGGCAATGGTGGCTTCAATTTCTCCGACTACTGGGCGCGTCCATTTGACCAACAGGAAGCGCCAAGCGACAAAAATCAGGGTAAAAACTGCCCAAATCCAATTTAAACCCCATTGATTGATCTGGACACTGGCGGCCACGATCAGAAAGATGACCACGGCGGCGATCGGAACTGCTAAAATCAACCCTTGCCAAGTTTTTAACCGTAACATTGCTCGATCTGGTTTTTTTCCATTCTACCGATCTCTGATTCTCGGTTAGGGGGCAGTCCTGATGCCAAAGTTGGCACCGCCAAGCCTGAAAATATTCTGATTGACGAATTGGCGTTATTTCAGCTTCTATTTTCCAGTCAGTCCCGATGAAAAAATTTTCACCCCCACAGATGAAAGAGGTTTCCTTCCCTACACCCCACACCCCACACCCTACACCCTCTTTCAAGTCAGAAATTAGACAGTGGCATCAATTTGGGCGAGGATTGCCGTGGACAACTGACAAAGTTGTTGATGACAAGGACCATTACTAGCCATGATCCCCCCCCATTGCCGCACATCGCCGCGATTATAGCGCACCGGTTGACCGTCAAAATAGGAGAATTTGCCGCCTGCTTCCGTTAAAATCAACTCCGGAGCGGCAAAATCCCAGTCTTTAGCCGCCGATTTCCCCGATAGGGAGATATAAACATCGGATTTTTGTTCGAGGATTGTGGCAATTTTACAGCCCACACTAGCCACATAATTTTTACCGAAGAAGGGTATTTGACTTAATAAATTATCAAAACGTTGGTCGCGATGGGTACGACTAACCACCAGATAGAGATCGGTAATTTTATCTTTATTGGCAACTTTTACCTGTGTAATATTTCCGTCGCTAGTTTCTAGAAAAGTACCTTTTCCTTTTTGGGCAAAATAGAGTTTTTCTTGATCCGGTAGGGCAACCACGGCGATGATCGGTCTTCCCTGATAACATAAGGCGATATGTAGGGCATATTCTCCCGTTTTGTTGATAAAATCGCGGGTTCCGTCCAAAGGATCGATAATCCATACCCAATCTTTCGGGATAGCTTCATTGCCTTGATGGGTTTCCTCGCTCAGATAACCAAAGTCGATATCAGAAAAATTTGTTTGTAATTCCCCTAAAATATAGTTATTTGCCGCTAAATCCGCCGCCGTCACTGGTCCGCCTTTTTTCTTCTTGTTGACGGCTAAATCCTGTTCACCGCGGTGGTAGGATTGGAGAATTTTAGCACCACCCCAACCGACGGCACGAGTCACAGCTAAAATGCGATCGAGCGTTTCGTTATCTTGACAGGTTAAATTAATCATAAAATAGCCTCAGTTTTTCAGACTTATTATCTACTAAATTGAAAGACTGGCATCTTAGCTTACCATCCCTTGCTTCCTAACTCCTGACTGGCTTAATTTTGCTCTTGCCAAAAATAATCGGCGGGTTTTTTGGTTTCTGCTGGTGATGATTGAGGAGCATCTCCCAAGAAAACCGAACGCTGGATGACGCGATCGCCTAATCTTCTTTGGACTCGACTGGGAATACCGTAACCGTAGGCAATATGACCTTTTCCTGCTAGGACGATGATCTGATAGTCGGGATGAGCTTGCCAGAATTTAGCGATCGCATCGGCCATGGTTTCATCCCAGAGGACTTGTGCCAGAAAAAAGCGATCGAATCCCTGACTTTTGCCCCCCGTGTGTTGCTGATAAACGGCTAAGATCTGTTGACGGTACTCCTCGTTATCCTGGTTTATTTCGCTTTTAGGGGGAATGTAGGTCATTTCTGAGGTGGAGAGGCTTTCTAAGCCCTCCCGTGCCACTTTTCTAGTGATTTCCGTGGGTGTATTTAGGGCGATCGCTGGTAGTTTTTTTGCCTTGGCCAAGCGCAGGATCGGGGCGTAAAATTCCCAATCAAATCCCCAACGTTGGTCGTATTCACTTTTTTCTCTCAACTGATTTTCGCTAATTTTGCCGGCTAAATACTGATCCAAATAGATTTGGTAAGGACGTTGAAACATCTCGAAAGCGATCGCTATTTGGGGATTATTAGCCTGTAAATACTCGATAATAGCTAATTGGGCCTGATGATCGGCTTGGCTATCGTGCCTTTCCCCCAGATAAATAATCTCGGCTGTTTTTAAATCTGCCAGAATTTGTTTTTGGCTATTAGTAAAACTCCAGGCCCGGGGCAGCAAAATAAACAGTAAGCAGAGGGCAAGGAAAACAGGAAAAAAGCGTCGAGAGAATTTCATCTTTTTATACTAAATCCGTTGAGTATAGGCTACTTGTGAGGACAGGCAAAAGGTAAGAGGCACTCATGCAAAAGAGGGAATAGATAATCAGTTTTTAATAACTAGATTTAGTATTAAAAGCCTTTTAAGAAACTGATCTTAACCGAAGCCAAGACAAAAAGGGTGAGCAATGCCCACCCGAAAAAATTTTCAGAGAACCTTTCTGGTTTAGTAGGTTTCTACGTGCCAGCGATGTTCTTTTTTCAGTTGTTTCTGATAGACAGACCAATCAGCGCCATTTTTAGCAGCAGCACCACTGATAGCATCGTCGATACCATCTTCCATCCCTTTCAGTCCGCACATATAAGCGTGGGTTTTGGGACTTTGGAGTAGATTCCAGATTTCGTCAGCGTGTTCGGCTACCCGGTGTTGAATATACATTCTACCGCCCTGGGGATTTTGCTGTTCCCGGCTGATGGCATAGGTGAGACGGAAGTTATCGGGGAATTCCGCCGCTATTTTCTCTAATTCTTCTTGGTAGAGAATATTGGCCGTTTTGGGAACTCCGAAAATCAACCAAGCTAGACCTTTGAATTTATAATCTTCGTGTTGTTCCTTGAACATCCGCCAGAGGAAAGCTCGGAAGGGAGCGATTCCCGTCCCAGTGGCCATCATAATGATAGTGGCATCTTCATCACCCGGTAGCAGCATTTCCTTACCCACAGGGCCGGTAATAGCCACATCGGCACCCACCTCTACATTACAGAGATGGGTGGAACAAACTCCATAAACCGTTTCCTTGGTTTCTGGGTGTTGGTATTCTAACTGACGCACGCAGAGGGATACGGTTTTATCGTCTAATTTATCACCATGACGGGTGGAGGCGATCGAATAGAGTCTCAATTTATGAGGTTTGCCATTAGCATCGGTACCCGGGGGGATAATACCGATACTTTGGCCTTCTAAATAGCGTAAATCGCTCCCAGAAAGGTCAAAGGTGACGTGTTGTACGATGCCGATACCTCCCTCATCAACGAGAGCATAGTTCTCGATACATTTGCCGATAAAGGGTTGATTCGGACGGTAGATGTTGACGGGGATATCTGTTTTTTCTTTCGCTTGAGTCATGGCCTTTTTCTTGGTCTGTTCGGGGACGGGCGATGATTGAGCGATTGGCTGTGGTGTGGAGGCACTAGAAACAGTTGCTACGGGGGCAATCCCATTGAAGGGTTTGATGCTGACGATACGACCACCTAAACGGGTAATCCGACGCATTTCTTGATTCATGCGACTGTAGGGAACCGTGAAAAACACGCTTCCACTCTGACGGATTGAATAATCCAAGCTGTCAGTATTGTCGTTTTGATTGAGACCCGCCACTTCGTAAACAAATAAACGGTTTCCCGCTAGTGTACTCGGACTGTACATTAAATATAACTCCCAACTCAAGTCACGATAATCGTTCCATAGTTTAGCCTACCATCGGTACACTACACCTAGGCCTAATTGAGAGTTATCTTAAAAAAACCACAGACATCGCTTTTATCCTTTTGGATAGGATAGGTTAAGTCTCTGGTTAAAATCTGTTACATTTGCAGCATTTTACTTTTTATTAAGATTTATGCTACTTTTTCCCATTTATGCTAAAAATCCCCCTAGTTTGCCTGATCAGGACAAAAGCGGGGGACAGATATTACCGATAATTATTTTTTCAACTACTGGGCCGCAGCTGCGTTTAAGGGTTTAATGCTGACGATGCGAGCGCCTAAACGGGTAATCCGACGCATTTCTTGATTCATGCGGCTATAGGGAACGGTCAAAAAGACACTGCCACTCTTACGGATAGAATAATCTAGGTTATCAGTATTGTCATTTTGACTCAAACCGACGACTTCATAGACAAAAAGGCGATTTTCTTTGGCACTAGAGAGACTTTGCATCGAAATGGCTCCGACATTGATGTTATAGTTCTCTAGTTTAGCCTAGCAGGGAGACTAGCAATCTAGTTAGGGTTTGCGGCAAAAAGTTTCTCGTGGGGCCAGGGTGTAGGGTGTAGGGTGTGGGGTGTAGGGTGTAGGGTTTTATTTTAAGGTACTTTTCCCCTGAAATTTCCCCCCGATCCCTCCAATGGCTGGCACTTTTTGATTTTCCAAAAGTCTAAACGTCTTACCCAACAAGGTTTTTAGATGTATTCAGCCAACCCTAGTTAATGGCCGATTTACGCCTGTTTATTGTACCATAACGCTCGATCGCAATTGTCCACAGGCCGCATCGGTCGCTAAACCTCTCGAATAACGGACAGTAACGGCGACTTTTTCCTGTTCTAAAATAGTTTTAAAAGCCTTAATTCTCTTTTCATCAGGCCGTTGATAATCCACCTCTTGAATAGGATTATAAGGGATTAAATTGACGTGAGATTGAAACCCTTTCACCAGTTTGGCTAATTCCCCTGCGTGTTCGGGTAAATCATTCACTCCCGCTAAAAGAATGTATTCAAATGTCACCCGTCGTCCCGTGATTTGAACGTATTCCTGACAGTCTTGGATCAGATTACTTAGAGGATAATGGTCGGCACTGGGGATTAATTTAGCTCTAACTTGTTGATTAGAAGCATGGAGACTAACAGCAAAAGTTACTTGTAAATTATGTGCCGCTAGTTGCTTGATTTTATGGGGTAATCCCACGGTAGAAATCGTTAAACAACGCTGACCGATACCCACATCTTTATTAAGGCAATGAATCCCTGTCACCACTTCGGGGATATTTAATAAAGGTTCCCCCATGCCCATAAATACCACATGACTAACTCGTTGCTGAAAATCCTCCTGTACTGTTAACACTTGGTCAACGATTTCATGAGCTTGTAAATTACGAGTAAAACCCCCTTTTCCCGTGGCACAAAAATCACAGGCCATCGGGCAACCCACTTGGGAAGAAACACAAACCGTCAATCTTTTTTCACTAGGAATTCCCACCGCTTCGATAATTAAACCATCCGCCAGTTTTAGCAGATATTTACGAGTGCGATCGGGTGCTACACTGCGATAATGTATAAGGGAACGACCAATAGGATAGTCTGCCATCTTGCTGCGCCATTCTTGGGGGAATACGGAAATATCCGCCAAAGAATGCACCCCTTTTTCATATAGCCATTGGTGTAATTGTTTACCCCGATAAGCGGGTTGTCCCTGGTCTTTTACCCAGTCGGTCAGTTCCTCTAAAGATTTCGCTAGTAAAGTCATAATTGTTATCGTTGAGCGTCTTACCATTCTAACCGATCAATCATCCCTAGGAGCAAAACCGTAACAAAATTGTATTCATTAATTGACATTTTTTCCCTTTGCTCCTTCTCTAGTCTTTGTTAGTCAATTAAATACTTAAAACTATAACTTCAACTTAGCCTAAGGATTTCTACTGTTGGGTATTCCTTTTTATACTAAATCTGGTTATTAAAAACTGATTATTTATTCCCCCTTTTGCCTCTTGCCTATTGCATGAGTGCCTGTCCTGATATGTAGCCTATACTCAACGGATTTAGTATTATATTCTCCTTCCACTGAGAGGGAAGTAGCATCTAAATGGGAATTCTCGGTCGCCACACCAAATTTTTTCACGGCCGCTAAACTAATCAGTAGGAAAATGGCCGAAACATCAAGTTGATAAAGTTTGTCCATTACTCGACTAATTTTATCATCATTCAGGTGTTTGGGTTCGATGCCATCTCCCCGCAGATGTTCGGTTGCTTTATCTTCAAAAAATTGAGGAAATAAATACAAGGATCGGGAGACAAATCCCAATCCGTTAAGAATAATCGCTTTTACTACTTGCCCAGCTGTGACAATTTCTCCTGGAACCCATTGAGACTTGTTCGTTTGACAACAACCCAATAGCGAGCTACAATGCGATCACTTTCTGGCTTTGCGGATAGCACTCCCTAGCATTAAACCCCCAAGGGTAATATAAGCAAGAACGCTGCTGGATTCTGGAGTCGTTCTTTTAGATGCAACACGAATCTGAACAAGAACATCATCGTCATCATCATCTACAGTGAAAGATGCAGCGTCATCAAGATGAGCTAAGAAGATATTAGCATCTAGTAACTCAAATGTATTTCCTCCGAAACCAAGGCTATTATCTAGATCTGAAAAAACTATTTGTGAAGCCATATCTGTGCTTCCAATTGTAGCGAAAAAACTTTGACCATTCCAGTTAGTTAGAACTGCCAGTGGAATTGGTTGATCTGGATTAAAAGACCCCAAAAAAACCTCACTGTTTGTTGATGGATTATTCGGCAATCCTGAAAGAACTGGAACAAAGTTTTCTGAAGTAGTCCCAAGACCAAACTCAGAATTGGCACCAGCACCACCTCCTAAGGATTTAACGTAAATATCAACCTGATCAGGAAATTTAAACTCTGCTGCACTGCTTGGATTAGTAATACCGCCAACGAATAAAGCAATAGCAAAAGTAAATAAGGGATATTTGGGGTTGCAGGGATTGAACATTTTTGTTGCTCCTCAAAAATTAATTCTTTTTTTGTTGTTCGTTATCTTTTGTTCCTTGAGAACAAGGTTCATGCTTTTAGTTTGACCAGTGAGCAAAAATTCCCCAGTCGTCTGGAACAGGCGAACCAAAAGATTCGCCCGCTGAAAATCCTTGATTACGTCAACTCCTTCTAGAAGAGAACCGAAATAAAAGACATCGGCACCAGTGCCGCCAGTGAGGATATCATTGCCATAGCCGCCATAGACAAAGTCATTCCCAGCGCCTCCTAATAGAACATCCTTGTCGGCTCCGCCAAAGAGATAATCAGTGTCGTTTCCGCCTGATAAAGTGTCAGCACCCGCTTCGCCAATGAGCAAGTCACTACCGTTTCCGCCGAAGACATTGTCATTTCCAGCGCGGCCGAAGATGATATCTGCACCATCTCCACCATCAATGTAGTCGTTGCCTATTCCACCGTCGATGTAGTCGTTGCCCCCTTGGCCGTAAATGCTATCATTCCCTTCATTCCCGTAAAGGGTGTCATTACCGAAACTGCCGAACAAGAAGTCATTGTAAATTGTACCGTTGTAAACTGGCATTAGCTGTCAACTCCTGTGAATTAATTAAGTTGATGATTCAAGTCAAACATTCAGAGCAAATAACATTCAATAGATACTGAATAACAAATTGGTATCAGCCAACAACTCTAAATAACTTTAAATAGCTCTAAATAACCGTACATAACTTTTAATAACCATTAATAACATTGCTTTCTCTTTCTCATAAAAATATTGACAAATCCGAGGAAATGATGTAATCTTTAAATATCTCTATTAATTTTTGATTATTTTTGAACTAAAAATGGTTGGCATTCCTGACACGATAGGAACTAAAGATAAAGACCTATTGCAAAAAGCATTTCTAAACCAGATATTGCAAAATACTGGTTTGATAAAAAATCAAGATCATAGTTGTTTATTTCAACTTCTATATCATCCCAAAAATCAAGATAAAAAAAGAAGTGAAATTGTCGAAATAATGAAAGATAAGCATAATCTTCATTATACGGAAGCAACTATTAATGAATATGCGAAAAGAATTAGGAGAATAATGGTAGATGTGTTTAAACAAGCGATGATAGACGATGGATTAGAATTAAGTGTCAATTTAATTACTACTAAATATGAGAAGAAAGGAAAACCTCAGAATTCAATTGAACCTCATCAAGTGACTTATCAATGGTTATGGGAGAAAAAATTTCCTCGGATGGGTTGGGAATTAGCAAAAGAAGTTGCTGCACCTGCTTGTAATAAGTTAACGATGCTGGATATTAATGAAAATTTTGAGGGAGAAAAATCCCCTAATGGAGGAGCCTCAAACGGTAGTTCAAAAAGGGGTCTAGTTATGAATGGTACTGTAATTAAGCCAGAGCCAGATAAGGGTAATTATATTTATCTTAACAAGCCCCATTATTTATGGGTTGATTTACCTGAAAATGGTAAATATTTATTGTTAATTAATGAGACTGTAGAAGGAAATTTTTATCTCTTTAGTCCTTCAAGAGCATTTGCCTATGTTCCTTATACTAAGCTGTCAGAAGGACTTCGTTTACCTCCGTCTGAAGGACTAGCTCGATTTTTCCAATATGATGCAGTAGGAGATGAATATTTTCTGGCAATTGTCACAGAGCAACCCATTGATTTATCTTGGGTTAATGGGGAATGTGACCCTACAGATATTATCTTAAATCAAGAGCGTCTTGAGGAGATATTTGTTAAATTGGGTCAACAGGGTAATAGTGAAGTGTTTTATAAGCGGTTTAAGGTGGTGGAACAAACAATTAATTACTCTGATCAATCAGCAACAATAATCAGCAACAAAAACTTAGTTTATCAAGGAGAATAGTAACATGAATCAAGCCATAATTAACCAGATACAATAGTATAACTAGATCGCATCATGCCAGCGATCGCATTTGCCTATTGTAAACAGTAATTGCCCATAAAATAGGAAAAAACAATGCAAATTTCTATTCAAATAGACGATGAACACGCTCAAAAACTAGCCTATATTCAACAAACTACCCAAGAAAATACTTTAGAAACCATTCAACAAGCCATTGAACTACGCTATCAACAACTACAAGAAAAAACACACGATCCCCTAGCTAAATTAAAACAAAGTTCCTTTATCGGTAGCTTTGAAGCAGAGGCTGACTTTGCCGAAAACTCAGAAAACATTTTGCATTCACTCCTATCCGAAAAAAATGATCATCGCTGATACAGGATTCTTTCTCGCTAATCAATTACCACAATAAACTCAACTTAAACCGATAACAATTCAAGGGAGAATCAATGATGTCTCTACGTTCTTTCTCTGTCTTAATTGCGCTCTCCATCACGATAGGACTCTCAGCTTGTGGTGTCCAGCGAAGCAATTTTGTTAATAATCAAGGGGTCGAAAAAGCGAGGCACAAAGACTGGAATGGGGCGATCACAGACTATAGTGAAGCAATTCGTCTCAATCCTAACCATGCTATTGCTTACTATAACCGAGGACTTGCCTATGGACAATTAGGGGAATACCAAAAAGCACTCACCGATCATACCGAAGCCATTCGCCTCAATCCTAGTTATGCTGATGCTTACAATGACCGAGGAAATACCTATAATTGGCTAAAAGAATCTCAAAAAGCGATCGCCGACTTTGACCAAGCCCTTCGCCTCAATCCTAACCATGCTATTGCTTACTTTAACCGAGGACTTGCCTATGGACAATTAGGGAAATACCAAAAAGCACTCGCCGACTATACCGAAGCCATTCGCCTCAATCCTAGTTATGCTGATGCTTACAATTACCGAGGAAATACCTATAATTGGCTAAAAGAATCTCAAAAAGCGATCGCAGACTTTGACCAAGCCCTTCGCCTTAATCCTAATAATGCTATTGCTTACTTTAACCGAGCGACTGCCTATAATAACTTAAAAGAATCTCAAAAAGCGATCGCCGACTTTGACCAAGCCCTTCGCCTCAATCCTAATAATGCTATTGCTTACTTTAACCGAGCGACTGCCTATAATAACTTAAAAGAATACCAAAAAGCGATCGCAGACTTTGACCAAGCCCTTCGCCTTAATCCTAATAATGCTATTGCTTACTTTAACCGAGCGACTGCCTATAATAACTTAAAAGAATACCAAAAAGCGATCGCCGACTTTGACCAGGCCCTTCGCCTCAATCCTAACTTGGCTGATGCTTATTTTAACCGAGGACTTGCCTATGGACAATTAGGGAAATACCAAAAAGCACTCGCCGACTATACCCAAGTCATTCGCCTCAATCCTAACTATGCTGATGCTTACTTTAACAGGGGACTTGCTTATAATCGGTTAAAAGAATCTCAAAAAGCAATCGCCGACTATACCCAAGCCCTTAGCCTCGATCCTAACTTGGTTGATGCTTACTTTAATCGAGGCATCGTCCATAATAGGTTAGGAGAATCCCAACAGGCGATCGCCGACTATACCCAAGCCCTTAGCCTCGATCCTAACTTGGTTGATGCTTACTTTAATCGAGGCATCGTCCATAATAGGTTAGGAGAATCCCAACAGGCGATCGCCGACTATACCGAAGCCATTCGCCTCAATCCTAAATTGGCTGATGCTTACAATAAACGAGGGGATACTTACTATTGGTTAAAAAAGTATCAAAAAGCACTCACAGATTATGAACAAGCGATACGCCTTAACCCTAATTTGAAGCAAGTTATTGGTAGCCGATTACCGTCAAGATTACCCCTCCCTAAAAATGGTTACGGAGTGTACAAATTCAATCGGGGAGCAACCAGCAGTACACTCAAAATTATTCCGTCACAGGGAACAGAAAATCTGGTGATAAAATTAGAGAATACAAGCACCAAGAAGGAGATCTGCTGGTTCTTAATAGTAAAGGGTAACTCCCATAAAATGCCCATTCCACCAGGGAGTTATATAATCAAGTTAGCTATGGGGGAAAGGTGGTACGGAGATAAATATCTGTTTGGCACTCAGGGTTCTTACAGCAAAATTGACCAAGAGATCACCATTCCAGAGTATACAAATTACACCATCTTTCTTGAGCCGAATCTATTAGGTACACTCACACAACAAAAGATCGAGGCGAACGAGTTTTGACAATTTTGTCTCCGTACAATTTTTACCATATATCAATTTATTATTTAGAGGTTTGATTATCTATGACTTCAAAAGCAGAAGATTTCGTTCAACAAGGGATACAAAAAGCTCAAAAAAACGATTTACAGGGGGCGAGTACGGATTTATTCAAGGCGGTGGATATATTCCAGCAACAAGGAAGACTACAAGAGGCTCAACAAGTATTAGAAATAATTAAACAATTTTTTTCAACTCCATGGTCACAAATTATCCTCTACCTAGCTAGTTCTGAAGATGAAGATTGGGGCAAGCTTCACAGCCCCCGATCACAATATCTAGACAACCCAAGTGCAGATCGTCAACGTCGTATTATTAGTACAGAAGAACAACTTGGCGCTCTCGATTCATCAGATCGACAAATTGGTCGTCAAAGTCTTGATGATGACCATCCAAAAGATGTAGAATATCTACATAATTTAGCCATATTATATAAGTCAAGAGGACAGTATAGGGAAGCTTTACCCCTCTTTCAACAAGTTCTAGAAATTTATAGTGAAAGTCTCGGAACTAACCATATTCAATACGCTGCTGCCCTCAATAATTTAGCTAATTTATATGGGTTAATGGGACGGTATAAAGATGCTTTATCTTTTTATCAAAGAACGCTAGAGATTTTCAGTGAACATCTTGGAACTGAGCATCCTGACTATGCTAATTCTTTAAATAATTTGGCTATATTATATGAATCAATGGGACGGTATAGAGAAGCTTTACCCCTGTTGAGACAAGTCCTAGAAATTTTTGGGACAATTCTTGGAGTTGAAGATCCTGATTATGCTGTTTGTCTGAATAATTTAGCCGATTTATATGAATCAATGGGGCAGTATAACGACGCTTTACCTCTAGTACAACAGTCCTTAGAAATTCGTCGTCAAAGTCTTGGACTAGACCACCCAGAATACGCTCAATCTCTAAACGTTATAGCCAATTTATATAAGTTAATGGGGCAGTATGATAAGTCTTTACCTCTTTATCAAGAATGTATAAAAATTCGCCGTCAAAATCTTGGAAATAATCATCCTGACTATGCTACTTCTCTTGATAATTTAGCCGATTTATACCATTTAATTGGACAATACGATGATGCTATATATTTCTATCAACAGTCCTTAGAAATTCGTCGTCAAAGTCTTGGAAATGATCATCCTTACTGTGCAATATCTCTCAACAACTTAGCCGCTATATATCAGTCAATAGGACAGTATGAAGAAGGTTTATCTCTGGCACGACAATCTCGAGAAATTCGTCGTCAAAGCCTTGGAGTTAAACATCCTGACTATGCACAATCCCTAAATAATTTAGCCAATTTATATATGTCAATTGGACAATATAAGGAAGCTATATCTCTCCATAAAGAAGCTCTAGGAATTCGTCATATAAGTCTTGGAAATCGACATCCTGACTATGCTACTTCTCTAAAGAATTTAGCTTTTTTATATCAATTTATGGGGCAGTATTCGCTGTCTCTCCCTCTGTTACACCAAGCTGTAGAAATTCGTTATCAAAGTCTTGGGAGTAAACATCCCCACTTTGCAGATTCTTTATATAATTTAGCCCTTTTATATACAGCAACCAACTGCCATAAACCAGCCCTAAAATTAATGCAAGAAGCGGCAGATATTGATTTAAAAACTATCTCGACCATCTTTAGCATTAGCACCGATAAGCAACGCCTCAACTATCTTGCCGAAAACTACAACAAAGTAGAAGCATTTCTCTCCCTAGTTTTCCAGCACTTTCCTAATAGCCCCGAAGCGGTACAATCTGCCTATAACCTCATCTTAAGACGGAAAGCGATCGCAACCGAAACCGCCATCCTGCAAAAAATCGCCCTTTTATCCCAACAATACGCCCATCTTGCCCCCAAACTCCAACAATGGCAACAAATCAGACAACAACTCGCCAAACGCTGTTTTGATATACCCACCCCCGAACAACTTCCCTACTACCAACAAGAAATTAAATCCCTCGAACAACAAGCGGAAAACCTCGAACGAGAATTAAATATCCCCGAACTTAACCTCGAAAAAGAACTGCAAAACGCTGATTTTCGTACCATCGCTTTAGAATTACCCGAAGGAACTACCCTAATTGAATTTTTCAGGTTTAATAACTACAATTTTCAGGCAATTCCCGCCAACGGTGACGCTGCATCCTTTCCCCCTCGCTATCTCGCCTTTATCCTACCTGCCCAAGCCCCAGAACAGCTAACTATGATAGATTTAGGAGAAGCTGAACCCATAGACAAATTAGTGAAAGAGTTTCGGGAATCGGTAGAAAACCCACGAGGATTAAGTGTGGCCGTATTTAAGAAACAAGAGGATATACTGTCAAAAATTGAACTAAGCCAGCTTATTTTTGACAAAATCAAGCCTTATCTCACCCAAGAATTAATTATCTGTCCCGATGGCGAATTAAACTGCTTACCCTTTGAAATTTTACCCACCGATAAAGGCAGCTACTTAATGGATGAATATCGCTGCAACTTCTTAAATGTAGGGCGAGATATCCTGCGCTTTAAAGCCAAAATTCCCGCCAAAGTCACCTATCCCCTCGTTATCGCTAACCCTGACTATAACTTAGCCAGTCCCGAAAACACGCCATCAACTGCTGAAAATGAGGAAAAATTCCCCTTTAAACCATCCTTACGCAATTTAGCCACCTCTAGACAAGGACAAATATTCAACTCCCTCCCCGGCACCGAAATCGAAGGCGAAAAAATCGCTAAAATACTCAGAGTCAAACCCGTTACCGCCGCCAAAGCTTTAAAACCTCTTGTCTCCAAAGCCCAAAAAGCCCCTTATATTCTCCATATTGCTACTCATGGCTACTTTCTCGGCGATATAACCCCCGAACTGGACACAATTAACCAAAACTTCATGTTATCGAGTCTTTCCGCCTCAGAAAGATTCCAAGTCGGCACCAGACAAAATCCCCTGTTGCGTTCAGGTTTAGCCTTTGCGGGGGTGAATACGATGTTAAACGGCGGTAAACTACCCGAAAAAGCCGAAGATGGCTTATTAACTTCCCTAGACGTGCAATCTATCAATTTAGCGGGGACAGAGTTAGTCGTTACCTCCGCCTGTGAAACCGCCTTAGGAGACCTCTACACAGGAGAAACCCTCATCGGTTTGCGTCGTTCCTTCATCCAAGCAGGAGCAAAAACCGTTATTATCAGCCTTTGGAAAGTGGAGGATGTGGCTACCACTATCTTAATGCAGTATTTCTATTATTATCTCCTGAAAGCAAAACTTAGCAAAGCAGAAGCTTTGAGAAAAGCCAAATCTAGCCTCCAGCGTCTCACCATCGCCAAAATGCGTTCCCAATGGCTAACGGAAGATGCCATCAAATCGGCAGAAAAACACAGTATAGGAACTGCTACCCATTTGCGGGAATTAAGTCAAAAATCTGATTTAGAACGCCCTTATGAAGCTCCTAAGTATTGGGCTGCTTTTATTTGTTTAGGGAATCCAGCCGGTCTTCCGCTTTTACCATTTTGACAGGCGAGCAAGGGACAAAATCTCAAAACCCACATTCCGCACCCTAAGTGTCACAACGTCTCAAAAGAGGAAGGGGCGTGAGTCAAAATACTTATCTAGAGGAGTGAGTTGGCGGCAAGCTTTCGATGCCATCTCCCAGCAGATGTTCGGTTGCTTTATCTTCAAAAAATTGAGGAAATAAATAGGGTTTGCGGCAAAAAGTTTTTCGGTGGTGGCAGGGTGTGGGGTGTGGGGTGTGGGGTGTGGGGTTTTACCGGTTTTGAGGTGGCCAATTACCTAA
This sequence comes from Microcystis sp. M079S1, assembly GCF_020246425.1. Taxonomy (NCBI): domain Bacteria; kingdom Bacillati; phylum Cyanobacteriota; class Cyanophyceae; order Chroococcales; family Microcystaceae; genus Microcystis; species Microcystis sp. M079S1. The sequence goes on along the minus strand of NZ_JADBSZ010000126.1, from coordinate 56 downwards.
TTTTCAGGGAAAAAGTCCCTGAATTTTCCCCCTGATCACTCCCATGCCGGGTACTT
>NZ_JADBSZ010000125.1:0-4764 GCF_020246425.1 Microcystis sp. M079S1 | reverse complement strand
TGACTTCGTTTCTCAGGAATTGAGAGCGGCGGAAGACCCGGAATTTGAAACCTTCTACACTAAAAATATTCTGCTTAACGAAGGTCTGAGAGCTTGGATGGCTCCCCAAGACCAACCCCACGAAAACTTTATCTTCCCTGAGGAGGTTCTCCCGCGTGGTAACGCTCTCTAATATCCCTACCGCTAGTGGTCGTGACCAAAGTTCCACCGGCTTCGCTTGGTGGTCTGGTAACGCTCGTCTCATCAACCTCTCCGGTAAACTGCTCGGCGCTCACGTCGCCCACGCCGGTTTAATCGTTTTCTGGGCCGGGGCAATGACCCTGTTTGAAACCGCCCACTTTATCCCCGAAAAACCGATGTACGAACAGGGTTTAATCCTGCTCCCCCACTTAGCTACCCTCGGTTTTGGGGTCGGGCCGGGTGGTGAAGTAGTCGATACCTTCCCCTACTTCGTCGCTGGTGTTCTGCACTTAATTTCTTCGGCTGTACTCGGTTTTGGTGGTATCTACCACGCTATCCGCGGACCGGAAACCCTAGAGGAATACTCTAATTTCTTCGGTTACGACTGGAAAGACAAAAACCAAATGACCAACATCATCGGTTATCACCTGATTCTCTTGGGTTGTGGTGCGCTGTTGTTGGTATTTAAAGCCATGTTCTTTGGCGGTGTCTATGATACCTGGGCCCCTGGTGGCGGTGATGTCCGCATCATCACCAATCCTACCCTCAACCCCGCAGTTATCTTTGGTTATCTGACCAAAGCTCCTTTCGGTGGCGAAGGCTGGATTATCAGCGTCAACAACATGGAAGATATCATCGGCGGTCACATCTGGATTGGCTTAATCTGTATCGCTGGCGGTATCTGGCACATTCTCACCAAACCTTTTGCTTGGGCGCGTCGCGCTTTCATCTGGTCTGGAGAAGCCTATCTGTCCTACAGCTTGGGTGCTCTTTCCATGATGGGCTTTATCGCCGCCGTTTACGTTTGGTTTAACAACACCGCCTATCCCAGTGAATTCTACGGTCCGACCGGTATGGAAGCTTCCCAAGCTCAAGCTTTCACCTTCTTGGTGCGTGACCAACGCTTAGGTGCTAACGTCGCTTCTGCCCAAGGCCCCACTGGTCTAGGTAAATACCTGATGCGCTCTCCCACTGGCGAAATCATCTTCGGTGGTGAAACCATGCGTTTCTGGGATTTCCGCGGTCCCTGGTTAGAACCCCTCCGCGGTCCTAACGGTTTAGACCTCGACAAAATCAGAAATGACGTACAACCCTGGCAAGTCCGCCGCGCGGCTGAATACATGACCCACGCTCCTTTAGGTTCCTTGAACTCTGTAGGTGGCGTTATCACTGACGTTAACTCGTTTAACTATGTGTCTCCTCGCGCTTGGTTGGCTACCTCTCACTTCACTCTCGCCTTCTTCTTCCTGATTGGACACCTCTGGCACGCTGGACGCGCTCGCGCCGCCGCCGCCGGTTTCGAGAAAGGAATTGACCGCGAGACTGAACCCGCATTGGCAATGCCTGACCTCGACTAATTTCCCTTAGTTCGATGGCAGCGGCTCCCGTCTAGTTGGCGGGAGCCTTTTTGTTGTTAATTTGCATGAGTAGAAAACGGGTTTCTCCGAGAAACCCGTTTTCTGTGCGTTACTCAAGGGATTTAGTATCAGACGCAGCTAAAACACTCTCTAAAGCCGATAATAATTGTTGATTTTCTGCCGGTAAACGGACAGCGACCCGAAAATAATTGCTACCCAATTCGGGGAAACTGAGACAATCGCGGATGAAAATTCGATGATATTTTAATAAAGCTTCCTGTAGGGGTAAACAGGAAGATTGAGATTGTACTAAGAGGAAGTTAGCGGCACTGGTTTGGGGCTGTAATTGCGGAAAATTAGCTAATCCCTGCCATAAATCCTCACGGGCTGCTGTTAACCAATCCCAAGTTTGTTGTTGAAAATCTCTATCTTCAATTCCCGCAATAGCGGCAACCACAGCTAAATTATTCACTGACCAAGGATCGCGCCATCTTTGCCATTGTAACAGGCGATCGGGATGGGCGAGGACGTATCCTAGACGTAAACCGGGGAGACTGTAAAATTTAGTTAGGGAACGCACAATCACGAGATTGGGATATTCCGGCAAGAGAGATATTAAACTCTCCTGTTGTTGCGGGGGTAAAAAATCCATAAAAGCTTCATCCACTACCACCAAACCAAATTGCGATAGATAGGGACGAATGGCCGCCACCGTCCAGAGTTTCCCCGTGGGATTGTGGGGATTATTGAGTAATAAGCCTTGTTTTTCGGGATTAACCGGCTTTAAAGTGGTTAAATCTAGGGAATGTTTGCAGATGTTTCCACCAAAACTTTTTAAAGCCCGTTCGTAATCGTTAAAAGCGGGTGTTAGTACATAAACACTATCAAATGCTGCTAATTCCCGACCGGCCCAGGTTAATAACTCGGCCGCACCATTGCCGGGGAGAATCCAATCCGGCCCGATATCATGCCATTGGGCGAGGGCAGAACGCAACTGCCAATACCCGGGGTCAGGATAACGAGTCAGACTGGTTAAATGGCTTTTAATAGCGGTTAGGGCGCTTTCCGGCGGACCGAGGGGATTGATACTGGCAGAAAAATCGAGAATAGAGGAAACCGGACAGCCGGCAATGGCGGCCGCCCAGTCAAGATTACCACCATGTTTAGGTCTAGGCAAAAGACTTACAGCGATCCAAGCTCAACAGTAATTATTCCTTATCCGGGGCCACTCTGTCTTTAAACAGTTTACCCGCCGAGAAAGCTGGGACGCGAGTGGCCGGAATATCCATCTTATCGCCGGTTTTTGGGTTGCGTCCTTCCCTGGCCTGACGTTCCCGGGCCTCGAAGGAACCGAATCCTACTAGGGTTACTTTGTCCCCCTCAGAAACCGCTTCGATAATGGTTTCGATGGCGGCAGTGAGAACAGCATCTGCTTGTTTTTTAGTAACAGAGGCTTTGAGAGCGATTTGATCGATTAATTCACCTTTATTCATGCGCTAACTCCTTGTTTTGCGGTTTTTCTGAGTTTAGGGTGGTTGTCAGTAGTTTATGGTTCTCCTGTTGAGGACTCGCCAGGATCGAGATCACTAAATAATGCCTCAAATCCTCATTGGCTATATATTCCACTGCATTATTCTAAGCGGGAATTGTCTCGATCGGAATCGCTGAAACCTTTAATTTATCTAGATTTCCTCCTGATTCCCCGCCACGGGGGACACAAAAGGGAATAAGCGAGAGATTAACAGCGATATAAGCTAATAAAAAGAGATTAGCGGGCTAAATTGCCGATAAATATTCTCTAAAAGCGATAGGCATCCTAACTTCCCAAAAATCGTTCATCGGTTCTCTCAAAGATTTTTGACTAATTTTGCCCCTAGAAACGTTAAAAAAGTTTACCAAAGCAATTTCTGCCCAAAAATTAAGTTCGGGCCCAGGAGATATTCGCTAAAATTGGAACTTATGATCGTTAAAAATATTCAAAAAAGCAGGATTTAACTGGAAAGTTTGCTATCATTATCTATTCAGCGACAAACTCGCATGGTGATTTACTGCTATCCCCTAGCCGATCTAGGTCAAAGCTTAAGACGTTCTTTTATTGTGACTTTTTTGGCAGTAATCGCCATTCTTGGCGGTCTGATTCCCGAATTTTCTTGGACGACGGAGGTGGTTAGTTTCCAGTCTTCCGCTTATACTCAAGATTTTACGGCTGACCAAATTAAACGTTATGCGACCGCAGTTTTGTTGATCGAAACCGAAAGAAGACAAGCTTATCAGGCAATTTCGCAAATTTTAGGCAAAAGTCCCCCAGCAATTACCTGTAACCAACGGGAAAGCTTTAATAATCTTCCCGCTAATGCCCAAAGAATTGCCGTCGATTATTGTAATAACTCAAAAAAGATTGTCAAAGATAGTGGCCTGAATGCGACTGAATTTAACGCCATTACTAACCGGATTCGTACCGATGATAGCTTGAGACGACGGGTGCAAAATGAGATGATTCGTCTGCAACGGGAGAATAAATAGAAAAAGTTCCTCGGTTTTTCGGGTCAAGCTGGAGTCAGGGCTACAATTAAGAGTGTTTTTTCCCATTGACCACTACCATGTTAACTTTTACCGAGCGCTTACCACCCCGTCATACCGCTAGTCCACCTCCCCCAGAAACGGTAGTTTTTAGCCTTCTACTGACGGCCGAAGAACGCACCCGCAGCCGTTATCGTCTCGACAGTCCCGAAGGTTTCTCCCTCTGTTTTCGTTTACCCCGCGGCACGATTCTACAGGACCGCGATTTCCTGCGGGGGGAAAACGGCGAAATTATTCAAATTATTGCTAAACCAGAACCAGTTATCACTATTACCGCCCCTTCAACCGATTTACTCCTCAAAGCTGCCTATCACCTCGGTAATCGTCATGTAGCCCTAGAAATTAACCCCGATTACCTCCGTCTGGCCCCCGATTCTGTCCTACAAGCAATGTTAGAAGGTTTGGGATTAACTGTAAATGAAGAAATCGCCCCTTTTAACCCCGAAATCGGCGCTTATCAGCATTATCATGACCTGGAAGAGGCAAAAAAGGGATAGTTTCAAAAAGACCTCTTGCAGAAATCAAAAATCGTTGTTAGGGTTAGGAGTCAGTAGCCAGTAGTCAGTAGTCAGGAGAATTAAAAATGAGCATTAATCAATTAAATGGTCTATTTACAGATTTTATGCCATTTAATCCTTATTTTTGC
>NZ_JADBSZ010000124.1:0-5849 GCF_020246425.1 Microcystis sp. M079S1 | reverse complement strand
TGAAATGGGGCGAAAGTCTGTGGACTCTGTGTAAGACAGTACATGGTTTTTTAACTGTGGTATGCGACGGTGGTGGAAGCAGAAACTTAAATCGTGAGGTTTAGGAATCGCCGCACTTTTAGGGCGGCGAGGATGTCAACACTCCGGCTCCCTCAAACCTCTAATCGAAGGCGCAATCGCTGAAGCCCTACGTTCCACTGAAGCGGGTATCCAGCGTACCGAACAACGACTGCGAGAATTTGAGGACAAATATCAACTGTCCACAGCAGAATTTCTGCATCGCTACGAAAACGACGAATTTCAGGAAACCCTGGAACTTGACGAATGGATTGGCGAATTGCGAATGCTACAATGCCTACAGGAAAAAGCAGAAAGACTCAGAGGAATTGAATTTGTTAATTGAAGATTATTTTCAACAGATTCAAACAATTATCGCAACCTGTTCAGTAATAAAATTTTTTACGCTAGATTGTGAAAAGCGCGATACTTATGAAGGATTTATTCGAGCCGAAATTAAATTCATTGATAATTCAGTTTTATTAATCGTAATATGTACGCTTACCAGTATATGAATACCATGAATACCTTAATTTTCCGTTATGATAATACTCCACATCATAAAAAGCTGAACCTCCCAACCTATCCCCATCACAAACATGACAGCAGTGAAGAAAATGTAATCTCGTCCGCTGCTCCAACGCTCTTAGAAGTTCTTCAGGAAATTACCGCCAGAATCAGGAGTTTTCTATGAATGAACTAAAAGGAATCAGTATCAATAAACTGATTGAATATCTTTCCACCAACACTTTAGCCGAATTTAATGCCTATACTAGATTTAAGGAAATGGCAGCTAATGGCAACCCAGAAGAAGGATTGAAAATCTTGGCTAAATTTGATAATTAATATACAGTATAAAGCATTAATTATCATCAAAAAATCGCCAAACTAGAAGCGTAGGTGAAGGGATTTATGGATTGCGCCGCGCTTTAGTTATTGCTGGAGCAGAAAGCCAATTAATTAGCCTTTGGAAAGTATCTGATGATGCGACTAAAGATTTAATGGTCGCCTATTATGGACGCTTACAAAAAGGAGAAGGACGCAGTGAAGCTTTACGACAAATTCAACTAGGAATGCTCAAGGGTGAGAAGCAAAAACATCCTTTTTATTGGGCCAGTTTTATTCCTTCTGGTGATGCAACTTCGATGCAATTTGACTGATTAAGGGTTAGGAGTTAAACTTAGTGGTAAGATTATTGGTATCACAAACAATTACTAGGAGAGTCACACAATGGCAACATTTACAGAAAACGACCTCAAAGAATTAAAAGACTTTATTGTAGGACAATTCAAAGAAGTTAATGACAAAATAGACAAGTCATCTGAACAACTTAATGGCAAAATAGACAGATTATCTGAACAACTTAATAGCAAAATAGACAAGCTATCTGAAGAAGTGAATAACTTAAGAGTTGACATAGCAAATATTAAAGGAGAATTAACAGGCGTGAATAAACGACTAGATAACTTGGAATTTACTAATCGAACCATCTTTGTTGCTATTGTTACTGCACTAATGGCAGGATTGGTTAAGTTATTTTTCCCAAATTTTCCTACTAATCCTTAACTGTGATTCAAAAAGAAAACGGATTTTTTCAAAAAACCCGTTTTCTGAAATCGAATTCAAAATAAGAAATAGCGCTGGGCCATGGGTAAAACCGTAGCCGGTTCACAGATTAATAATTCGCCGTCAGCACGCACTTCGTAGGTTTCGGGATTAACTTCCATGCGCGGTAAAGCGTCATTAAGCTTCATACTAGCCTTACTGATATTGCGCGTATTGGACACGGCTACGGCGGTTTTTTTCAGCTTTAACTTCTCAGGAATGCCCGCTTTCATAGCATATTTAGAAACAAATGTCAAGGAAGTTTTGGCGATCGCACCACCAAAAGAGGCAAACATGGGACGCATATAAACCGGTTGGGGTGTGGGAATACTGGCATTAGCATCGCCCATTTGCGCCCAGGCGATTAAACCGCCTTTCAGGACAATTTCCGGTTTTACGCCAAAAAATGCCGGTTTCCAGAGAACCAAATCGGCTAATTTGCCCACCTCGATGGAACCGACATAATCGGATATACCATGGGTAATAGCAGGATTAATCGTATATTTAGCAATATATCGTCTTGCCCGCAGATTATCATTCTCTCCCGTTTCCCCGGTCAGTCTGCCTCGTTGTACCCGCATTTTGTGGGCAGTTTGCCAAGTGCGGATAATTACTTCCCCCACCCGTCCCATCGCTTGAGAATCGGAGGAAATGATGCTAAAAGCCCCTAAATCGTGGAGAATATCCTCGGCGGCAATAGTTTCGCGGCGGATGCGGGATTCAGCAAAGGCCACATCTTCGGGAATACTCCGGTCTAGATGATGACAAACCATCAACATATCGAGGTGTTCCTCTAAGGTATTCGTCGTATAGGGACGCGTGGGATTAGTAGAGGAGGGTAAAACGTTCATTTCCCCGCAAACCCTGATAATATCGGGAGCATGACCACCGCCGGCCCCTTCCGTGTGGTAGGTGTGAATGACGCGATTTTTAAAAGCGGCGATAGTGGCCTCAACAAAACCGGCCTCATTGAGAGTATCCGTATGAATCGCCACCTGCACATCGTACTTATCGGCCACGCTTAAACAGGTATCAATGGCTGCCGGAGTGGTTCCCCAATCTTCATGGAGTTTTAAGCCAATTACCCCCGCTTTTACCTGTTCCGCTAGTCCTTCCGGCTGACTGCTATTGCCTTTACCCAAAAAACCCAAATTCATCGGGAAAGCTTCGGCCGCCTCTAGCATTCGATAGATGTTCCATTCTCCCGGGGTGCAGGTGGTGGCATTAGTTCCCGTCGCAGGTCCGGTCCCGCCACCAATCATCGTGGTAATCCCCGACGCAATCGCTGTCTCAATTTGTTGGGGACAGATAAAATGAATATGGGCATCAATCCCGCCTGCCGTCAAAATCATCCCTTCCCCGGCTAATGCCTCGGTAGCAGGTCCGATGATAATATCGACATTATCTTGAATGTGGGGATTACCCGCTTTACCGATTTTATAAATTTTGCCGTCTTTAATGCCCACATCGGCTTTAACGATGCCCCACCAGTCGAGAATTAAGGCATTAGTAATTACTAAATCCACCGCCCCATCTTCCCTAGAAATGGGGGATTGGCCCATCCCATCGCGAATTACTTTACCGCCGCCGAATTTTACCTCATCGCCGTAGCTGGTGAAATCTTTTTCGACTTCGATAAATAATTCCGTGTCTGCGAGGCGAACTTTATCTCCGACGGTGGGGCCGTAGGTTTCAGCATAGGTGCGGCGATCGATGCGATAATTCATAGGGGGAATTCTTGAAAATCGACATTGATTATACGATCGATTTTCCGGCAATTATCGCTTTTTCGGGATTTTCTTCCATTTTTAATCTGGCTCGTTTTCGAGGATTTCTTTGGCTTTCAGTAAAGCTTGGTGATGTTCTTCGGTAACGGTGGGATATTTTAAACCAAGGGATTCCAGGGTGTGATAAATAACCGCCCCCACAGCTAAACGAGTAAACCATTTGCGATCAGCTGGGATAATATACCAGGGGGCCCACTCGGTACTGGTATGATTGAATACCTCCTCGTAGGCTTTCATGTAATCACCCCAAAAAGCCCTTTCTTTGACATCATTTTCGGAAAACTTCCAGTTTTTTTCGGGGCGATCAATTCTTTCCAAAAATCTTTTTTTCTGTTCTTCTTTAGAAACATTGAGAAAGAATTTCAGGACAATAACCCCATTGTTAACCAGATATTTTTCAAAATTATTAATCTCCTCAAAACGTCGATGCCAAACTTTCTTGGTTCTGTCTTCCGGGGGGAGTTTTTGCCGTTCCAATAAATTTTGATGGACGCGCACGACTAATAATTCTTCGTAGTAAGAACGATTAAAAATACCGATACGACCCCGCTCCGGTAAGGCTTTATAATATCGCCAGAGATAATCGTGATCTAGTTCTTCGGCCGAGGGAACTTTAAAGCTAAATACCTGACAGCCTTGGGGATTTAAGCCCGACATAACGTGTCTGATCGTACCATCTTTACCCGCCGCATCCATGGCTTGCAGATTAATTAACAGAGCATAGGTATCCTGGGCATAGAGTTTATCTTGAAACTCGGCCATTTTTTCGATCCCCTGTTGCAGCAGCAGCGTGGCATCTTCTTTGGTAATGTAGTCTGGCTTAAACCCGGGATCGTAATCTTTGTGCAGAGAAATTTCTTTACCCGGTGGCACTATTAAGGATTGTAAAAATGCTTGGCGATCAATTTTGCTGACCATGCTCTTCTCCTTGATTGTTTTGACCCCTAAGATTACATTGTAGCACTTTTGCTGAGAAAATATCTAAACCTTGAACCAGCGAGCCAAAGATGAAGTGGGAGAAATGACCTAGAAACAAGTACATTTAAATAGCTATCAGTCCCTACGCAAAATTAATTACACATCTAAGCTGTCAACGGTCTATCAGTTATCAGTTATCAGTTATCAGTTATCAGTAGGAGAATAGAATAGACCTCTTACATGATTTTTTTATGGTATAATGGATGGCTTTGCTTTTTTTTTGATTTTTAGATGGAAGTCGAAAAAAGAATAAAATGTGATCTTAGTTTCGGTGTGCATCAACAAACATATAGAAAGATGGTAGAAGCAGTAAAAAGTGTTGAAGCAGACTCTAATTCACCGTTCGACTGAGCGTTCGACTGATCTCACGCCGAAGTCTCACGCCGAAGTCTCACGGCTGAGGCCATCTAAAAGGGGGACTAAACCTAAACTATCTATAGAAGAACAAGTTTTAGTAACGTTAGAATATTGGCGAGAATATAGAACATATTTTCACATTGCTAAGTAGTCGTGCAAAATTAATTTCTTGGTTAGGATAGGCAAAAGGCAAGAGGCAAAAGGCAAAAGCTTGATCGAAATGTGTAATTAATTTTGCTTAGGTACTTACAAGCGGTCAACTATCATAATCAACTATATGTCGGATTCTAAATAAGACGTAAAAAATGCTTTTACAATCGGGAAAATTCCGTTTAAAAGGAAAAAAAGCTTTACTCAATCAAGAAGAGATACCGGTCGTAACGGTAATGGATGTAACGGAAACTCCCATTGAACGCCCCCAAAAGAAACAGAAAGATTTTTTTTTCAGGTAAAAGAGGTTAAGTACCTAAGCAAAATTAATTACACATCTAAGCCGTCAGCCGCTATTCCGTCAGCTTTTTGCTGTGATCAGTAAACAGTGAACTAAAAACTCAAATCTGATCCCTGATAGCTGTCTCCCGTCTCCTGTCTCCTGTCTCGACTAAGAAATTAATTTTGCACGACTACTTATCATACTTTAAAATCCCAATTACCCATATTCCGCACTTCACTTTGAAGTATAAAAAACTACAGGTCTTTTCAAAGAAAAAAAATCAGAATAATCAAAAAAATACTCAACCAATCAGATGTTGAGGAGAAATCATAAAATACCAAATGTTTTTTCGGCTCAAAGAGTTAAACTAAGTCACAACAATTCGAGGAGTAGTGACTCTCCTATAAGCATATTACTCAATTGTTATCAACAATTAGCCCGGCTACTATTCCTAAGTGATCTAGGTTTTTAATTTTTACCTCTGAGATAGGAGACAATTTTTGTACCTTTAATAGATTTTTGAGCTTTTTGATTGTCTCACTTTTTTGGGACTAATTCTCTGAGTATTTTTACTTATTTTTTCTTGAATGAGTTTATGCTACTTTATACTACATTTTGAAGTGCGGAGTGTC
>NZ_JADBSZ010000123.1:0-12179 GCF_020246425.1 Microcystis sp. M079S1 | reverse complement strand
TTAGGGACTTGCGCTTTGATAATGTACCTTTTGGGCGAACGCAGTTCGCCCCTACATTGTGGACAAAATCCGTTACTGTAGGGGCGCAAAGCTTGCGCCCTCCGATCGATTGGGATATTATTCCCACGCAAGTCCCTTACTGTTTAATGTTCACTGATCACTGATTAGGGTAGCCAAGGATATTGACTAAAATCGGGGGGACGTTTTTCGAGGAAAGCCTGTTTACCTTCGGCTCCTTCGGCGGTCATATAGTAGAGTAAAGTGGCATTACCCGCTAACTCCTGTAAACCCGCTTGACCATCACAATCAGCATTAAAAGCCGATTTTAGGCAGCGAATCGCCAAGGGACTTTTTTCGAGAATTTCTAAGGACCATTTAACCCCTTCCTGCTCTAATTCCTCTACCGGGACGACATGGTTAACCAAACCCATTTCTAAAGCTTGTTGGGCGTTATACTGCCGACAGAGAAACCAAATCTCGCGAGCTTTTTTCTGACCGACTACCCGGGCCAGATAACTAGAGCCAAAACCGCCGTCAAAACTGCCCACTTTCGGACCGGTCTGGCCAAAAACGGCGTTATCCGCTGCTAAGGTTAAATCACAAACCAAGTGCAAAACATGACCGCCCCCGACCGCATAACCTGCCACCAGCGCGATAACTACCTTGGGGATGGAGCGAATTAATTTCTGTAAATCCAGCACATTGAGCCGGGGTACGCCATCATCGCCAATATAACCCGCCTGACCGCGCACCGTCTGATCGCCGCCAGAACAAAAAGCATATTTGCCGTCGCTGTGGGGACCTGCACCCGTGAGCAATACTACCCCAATGCGGGCATCCTCGCGAGCATCACAGAAAGCGTCGTAAAGCTCAAAAACTGTCTTCGGACGGAAGGCATTACGCTTATGGGGGCGATTGATGGTAATTTTGGCGATTCCCCCCCATTTATGGTAAAGAATATCCTCGTAGGTTTTGACGGATTGCCATTCAACGGTCATAGTCTCGGTTATAGGCACAGCTTTTTTACCTTACCTCATTTTGTCCCCCACTTTGAAGCAGGGGTGGGTTTGGGGGTTGGGGTAGTGGGGAATTTAGCTGAAATTTCCCTAAATCCCTATCTACCTGAACTTCCCCCATACATATCTACTACAATAGCCGAAAACCCTTATCCATCAATGGATACACCCATTAACTTTTCTTAATGTACCCATGTAATTTGTAACATTTCTTAACAATAGACAAGAATTCTCTCCATTTGCTAGAATAGTAGTCATGTATATAGAAAAAGTTCCTAACCGTAATTCTCCTCCCGCTGTTCTTCGACCTGATTCTTACCGAGAAGGAGATTAAGTCAAAAAAAGAACCCTTGCCAACCTCTCAAAATTACCCGATGATATTATCGACAATCTGAAACTGGCTCTTAAAGGGGCAACACTGTCCATAACTGAAGGCATTCCCGCTCATTTTGAAGTGATTAGAAGTCTTCCTCCTGGTCATGTGATACTAAATCCGTTGAGTATAGGCTACATATCAGGAGAGGCACTCATGCAAGAGGCACTCATGCAAAACGGAGAATAAATAATCAGTTTTTAATAACCGGATTTAGGATGATGGCTATTTTAGAGACGATTAAAAAATTAGGTTTAGATAAAAGCAAGTCAGTGAAAAATCCTCTCGAATCAGAAACTTAGTAGTGGCGATGATTGTGGCAAGAATCATCAATCCTAAATCGAAATTAGCCACAGCGAGAGGATTTAATGGCGAGACTGGCAGCCAGAGTTTAGGGCAATTGTTAGACTTAGAAAAAGCCGATGAAGACGAATTATATAACGCCTTAGATTGGCTATTAGAAAAACAAGAGAAAATTGAGAAGCAACTAGCCACTAAACAATTAGAATCAGGAACATTAGTCTTGTATGATGTCACTGACACCTACCTAGAAGGAAATGGCTGTGAACTGCTCAAATATGGCTATAATCGAGATAAAAAGAAAGGGAAAACTCAGATAGTTTTTGGTTTGCTATCTTCAGCTAAGGGTTGTCCGATAGCGGTAGAAGTCTTTGAAGGAAATACCTCAGACAGTGCCACTTTAGCCAGACAAATTGAGAAAGTCAGAAAAGGTTGGGGGGTTGAGAATGTGGTCTGGGTAAGCGATAGAGGAATTTTAAACAAACCGAAAATCAAGGAATTAGTAAAACCGCTAGAAGGATTAGACTATATTACCGGTTTAACTAAGCCTCAAATCCAGAAACTGGCTGAAGTAGAAGTGATTCAATTAGGATTATTTGATCAGGTAAACTTAGTGGAATTTGAGAGTGAAGATTATCCAGACGAAAGATTAATTGCTTGTCGTAATCCCTTAATTGCCCAGAAAAATCAACAACAAAGAGAGGCATTATTAGAAGCAACAGAGAAGGAACTATATTTGATTGTTCAGGCGACTCAAAGGGAGAAAAGAGCTTTAAAAGGTCAGGATAAGATAGCTTTGAGAGTGGGCAAGGTTATTAATCAGTTTAAAGTCAATAAATACCAGAAACGTTGAATCTCGTAACAAAACTTTACATTTAAGAACATAACAACCCCAAAACGCCATTTTTCAAGTGGTCGAGGGAATCAACAATAAACTTAAACTAATAAAACGAAGATGCTAAGGGACTTGCGCTTTGATAATGTACCTTTTGGGCGAACGCAGTTCGCCCCTACATTGTGGACAAAATCCGTTACTGTAGGGGCGCAAAGCTTGCGCCCTCCGATCGATTGGGATATTATTCCCACGCAAGTCCCTAAGTAGTTGGACAAAAGTAAAGTTAACTGTGGGGTAAGGAGTCAGGAGACAGGAGACAGGAGACAGGAGACAGCTTTTGTGTATTCTCCCCACTTGCCACTTGCCACTTTCAAGTCAGGAGTAAGTAAGAATTGCGGCAATTTACATTTCTTAAGATAGACAACAGAATTTATGTCCGACTACTTATGGTTTTAGAAACTTTCGGAATTTTTTAGTTAGAAGTATGTTGTCCTGGCATTTTATTTGTTAATTTAGCATAAAGAGTAACGAAGAGCCGACAAATATTACAGCCTTTCTCATAAAGCTCGAGTATAACCTAATTTGCTGTTGACGACCGACAACCGACTCTCCAAAACGAAAAATTTGTACCTCACCATTAAGATAACTGCTATAATACTGCATAAAATCTCGAAGTGGAACGATAGAGAGTTTAGTTGACCTCCACGGGGAGTAGCTAGATGAAAAAACGAGAGACTTTGCTGGAGAAGTTTTGTTGCTTTTTAGTTTTGCAGCAAAATAGGACAGAATGGAATTGCGATCGGCGTTTGCGTCGTAACATGGAAAGCTATGGCCAAATCGATCCTAATGTCGATTCAGAGGAGTATTGGGCCCTATTCTTTCAGCAACAGTATCAGAATCACGGTTCCCAAAATCATCTTTTTCGTGGGCATTTATACGCTTATTTGCAGGAACCTTGCTACTGGGCTGCTGCCGAAATCTATCAAAAATATCAAGCTAAACTAGATTATCAGATCGAAGACTACTTTAACGAAGGAATTCTTGGTTTTGAGGCTATCTTAGCTGACTTTAAGCCTTTATTCTCCACTCGCTTCGATAATTTTGCCAATCAGAGGATTAAATATCGCTTAATCGATCGCATCCGTCTGATTAGTCAAGCATTCGGCCATAATACTTGGAGCCTACTACTTAATTCTACCGGAGCGCGTCTCAGCCAAGCTCTCCGGGCGAGGGGATTAGTGGGGGAAACTCTCGAAAATTACCTTTTAGCTTGGGATTACTATAAAGAAATTTATGCCCAGGCAAAAATTAAAACCGATGGTAAAATTCAGGAACCTAGTCCAGAAATCTGGCAAAAAATCGCCGCTGCTTATAACTCGGATAGCCACTCTACCATCAAAATCAATTCTGCGACAATTACCCGATGGTTAAAGGATGCGGGACAAGCTATTTTTGATTATTTATTTCCCCAAGGAAAAACAATTTCTCTACAGCAACCTTTAGGGGGTGAGGAAAGTAGCACGAGGGAGGAAATGATCGAAGATACTCTCCATGATACCCCTTGGCAGCAATTGGAAGCGGCGGAAAATTTTCGCGAGTCGCAACAAAACCACCAAAAAATTCTAGCTTGGTTACGCGCAGAAATTTCACAGATTTGTCAGCAGCCGCAACAGGCAAAACTGCATCCGCAAATTCAGTTAATTCTAGAGATGACTTATGGGTTGGGGTTGGGACAAGTGGCAATTGCCGCTAAGATTACAGAAATCACCACGGTAGTTATCAAACAATATCAGGTTTCTAGGGAACTGGATAAAGTTTATCGTCACCTCGCTAAAAAGTTTTTACCCTGGGCCAGCGAAAACCTGCATATTTCTTTCCAGTCCCACGATAGAGAAGTTATTAGTAAGGCAATAGAACCATGGCTAAAATACTACTATCAAACCAGCGCAACAACTCAGGAGGATTAATTATGGTTAATGATTGGTTAGAACTAACTCCTGATAGCATTTGGCTAGAAATACCCGCAGATATTCAAGAGATAAGTTGGGCAAAAAGTGCCAGTTTTACTGATGCCAGTATTCGTCAGAGATTTTATGTTAATTATCTCTGTCAACAAGTTATTTTTAACTATCTACAGTCGGGGATGCCTGGGGTTAGCTTAGTAGAAAATCAAGAAGATTTCTGGCAACTAGGAGTTAATGGTTTTACCGTTAAATTAGGCGAAAAGTCAGTAATATTTATTGCCAGCGAAACTCTGGATCTAGAAGCGATCGAAATTCCTCAAGAATGGGTAGATATTCCTCAATTAATTGGTGATTATTATCTAGCGGTACAGGTAAACACTGCCGAAAGTCATCTGAGAATTTGGGGTTCTACTACCCATAAAGATATTAAGGAAAAAGGACAATATATTAAGCGTAATCTTAACTACTCTCTACCGAGAAATCAACTGCAATCAGGATCAGATTCTTTGGATTTATGGGGAGAGTGTCAATTGCAACCAGTTAAGATTGAACTGGAAAAGATGGAGGAAAAACTATCTTTAGATAGATTGACAACCTTACTAGACATCTTAGCTAATCCTCAGTTAATCTTTCCCAGAAAAGCCGTTGCTTTTCAGGAATGGGCAGCAGTTATCGTCAATAGTAACTGGAGAAAAATTTTAATTACCCGTCGGCAAAAATCCCCCGTCAAGTTAACCAATTGGTTTACTGATAATTTCCCCATTGATTGGCAAAGTATCCTCGATTTTAGCTCACTGTCGCTGGTTCCAGCATTCAAAAATACAGAAATTAAACGCATCAAAGATTTAGGAGTAGAATTACTGGGAAATTCCCTCGCTTTGATGATTACTATCGCTAAAATTGAAGAAATATTTAGCCTGCAAGCGACTGTTTACCCCACGGGAGAAACAAGCACTTTACCCCCCCATTTAAAATTAAGTATTCTCACCGAAACTGGTCAGGTTTTTCGAGAAGTAATTGCCACAGATAACGATGAATTTATTCGTTATCGATTTGATGCTGAATTGGGGGATAAATTCTTCATTGAAGTGGCCTTAGAATCGGCAAGAGTCACCGAATATTTACAAGTATAAGCGAGGAAAAACTTAATGATTAAACTCTTAACTCTCGAACTAGATGGCACATTCGATCGGGGATTTAAAGTAAAATTAGAAATTCGTCCCGATCTTAATTCTCGTCCCCAAACTGTGATCAAAGCAAGGCTACCAGCTAATTTAGAGTTATTAACTTTTTACCGTCAATGGCAACGTCACTATAGTGAATTAGAGGGATTTTTTAAAGTCTTAAAAGATAGCAATCCCCAACAAATTACCAATAGTTCTCAGCAGAGTTTAGTTTTTAAAAACTGCCAAGAAAAAGCCAAATTATTTGAGGATAACTTAAACAAATGGTTGAATAATAGCCCAGAATTTGAACCGATCAAAACCGCAATTCTGCGCTCTGGCAATAACTTTCGTATCTGGTTACAAACCGATAATATTTGGCTGCAAAGATTCCCATGGGAAAAATGGGAAATCCTCCAAAATACTGGCGCAGATATAGCCATTATTGTCTCAGAATACGATACCTTAACCAGACAATTAAGAAATCATGAAAAAATTCGGATTTTAGCCATTTTAGGCTATGCCACCGACTTAAGATTTCTCGAAGAAGATCGCAAAACTTTAGACGATATTGCGGGAAAAGCAGGAGCAGAAATTATCTGGGAAAAAGCCCCTCACCCGCAAAAATTAAATCAGTTATTGCGTCAAGAAACTTGGAATATCCTCTTTTTTAGCGGTCATAGTGCCAGTACAGAAGATGGCCAAGATTGCGAAATTCAACTAACAGAAACTCATAAATTAAAGATAGCTGATTTTAGCTTTTCCCTGGGAGAAGCTACTAAAAACGGGTTAAAGTTAGCGATATTTAACTCCTGTGATGGTATTGGTTTGGCACAACAACTATCCCGGGAAAAAGGGATGGCATTACCCCATCTAATCTTTATGCGCGAGAAATTACCCGATCCTGTTTCTCCCAAATTTCTGCAATACTTTTTAACCGCTTTTACCAATAATAAATCTCTCTATAGTGCCGTACATGAAGCCCAAAAAAATCTCCACGATGACTGGGAAAAAGACTATCCCTGTGCCAGTTGGCTGCCCGTAGTTTGCCCCAATCCCACCGAAGAACCCCCCACTTGGCATAGTTTCAGTAACTCCCCTCAAAAACAACAAAATTGGCGACGATTTGCTCTAACTTTCGGTTTAGGTTTAGCCGTAACGATGACAGTCTTGGCAATAAGAGAAACAGGAATTTTAGAACCCTTAGAATTAAATATTTATGATCGTCTGATGCAACTAAAACCCAAAGATAAACCCGATGAAAGATTATTAATTATTACCATTGATCGCCAAGATTGGGCCTATCAAGATCGCATGGGTATGAAAAGACCAACAATACCCGGAAGCGATCGAAAACGTTCCCTCGCAGGAGAAGCATTATCGCAGCTTTTAAATAAATTACTGCCCTACGAACCGCAAATTATCGCCTTAGATATCCTCCGTCCCATCGCTGCCAGTCAAGATTATCCACCCCTAGCCAAACAATTACAAAATACTCCTAATTTTATCTCGATTTGTAAGTTCAATAATTACCCACAACCAGACGGATTTCCCCCACCCCCGGAACTGCCAAAAAATCAGAGTGGTTTTAGTAACATAGTCCCAGACGAAACCATTGCCGGAGTTCCCCGAATTCGTCGTTTTTTATATCAGGCAAAACTCGATCGCACCTCTCCCTGTCTTCCCCCGGATTCTTTGGCCAAAGTTGACTCAATGTCCTGTAATTTTAAAGATTATGCTCCTAGTTTTAGTCTCCTAATTGCCAAACGATATCTAGAATCCCAGAATCAAGATTTTGACTGCAATAAACTGGAGCGGGGAATTCTAGAAATTAATATCGGGGATACTCATCTCGGTGACTGGCTACAATCCAACCGCGGCCCCTACAGAACCAGTCAATCCGATACCCGATCCGGCCGTCAAGTTATGCTCGCTTACCGTCGAATCGCCGATAATGGCATCGATGCAATCATCAAAATTGCCCCGAAAAAATCTCTCCGACAGGTTTTAGATCCGCGTTTTAATTCCGAATCGGTCCGGGGAAAAATTGTCCTGATTGGAGTAACAGAACCCGGGATCGATGATTTTTTAACCCCCTTTAGTCGCAACCCATCGGAAGCAATTCCGGGGGTTTATTTGCACGCGCACGCAGTCAGTCAAATTCTCGATACAATGACAGGAAAACGTACCTCGATCGCTTTTTGGAATCCCCTACAGGAGGCTTTCTGGGTGCTGGGTTGGTCCCTGGTGGGGGGATTGTTAACGTGGCGTTTTCTTCGGGTAAAAACGGTACTTTTGACAGTGGCGATCGCTGTGATTTCCCTTACTGGTATCGGTTGGCTTCTCTTTAGTTATTTCGGTCTCTGGGTTCCGATTATCCCCCCAGCGATCGCACTTCTTACCACCTCCGGTATCTTCTTTTTTCTTCGTTCTTACTACTTAAAATAGCAAGGTAAGGCTTGCTGAAAAAGTACGGGCGAAGCATTCGGATAGAAAATCTCCGGTTTCACCGATAGGTTATTGCCCGAATGCTTCGCCCCTACAGGATCCGGGCCGATGAAGACGCAAGGTTTTGAAGCACGATTCTCTCAAAATCTTGCACCTGTTTCACGAGAAAAACGACAAAACTCTTACCTTGCCTACATTTCACATTTATTCAGCAAACCCTAGGTAACAGCCATGATCAAACCTTCGATCGCCCTCATCCTTCTTTTCTCCCTACTGCCTCAACCCGGGTTAACCCTTATCACCCCGGCTGCCGGAAATATTTCTAACGATCGCATTCTGACGGCACAGGGCGATCGGGAGCTTACCGAGGAGCAATTCCTACAACGAGTCACCGTTAAGATTACTAGCGAGACAAATCGGGGATCGGGGACGATTATCGCTAAAAAAGGCGATAATTACCTTATCCTAACCAACGCCCACGTTACCCGCAACACGAAAACCCTACAGGTACAAACTTACGACGGCCACAGCCGTGCGGCCCGCATTGTCCCCAATTCCCTATCGGAGAATCAAGATCTCGCTCTGCTGGAGTTTAGCGATACCAGGAATTATGCGATCGCCACCATCGCGGAGTTTACCATCAATCAAAACAGGATCGGTTTAGAAGTGGTGGCCGCGGGATATGTTGCCGAAACGGGACAGTATCGGACGACAAAGGGAACCCTCGAACAGGTGAGCGATCGACCCCTCCGGGATGGCTACAGCGTCGGTTATAGTGGCGAGATCGTGCAGGGAATGAGTGGCGGCGGCATTTTTGTTGATGGGGAGTTAATCGGCATTAACGGGCGATCGGCCCATCCGATTCTCTCTAACTACATCTACGAAGACGGTACAAACACAGACGCAGAAATCCAACAGATGAGAGCGGTTAACTGGGGCATTTCCATCAATACCCTATTAACCTACATCCGTCCCGAAATCCTCAGCGCCTATAACCTACCTCTACCGCAGGTGAACCCCGATATAGAAACCACCGCCCCTACTGACTATATCGCCGAATTAGAAACAAAAGCCAAGGGTTTCACCGTGCGGATCGATAGTAGCAGTAAAGCCAATGGAAGTGGCGTAATTATTGCTAAAAAAGGGAATATTTACACAGTTTTAACCGCCGCTCACGTCCTCTGCGAAAAAATCGCCGAGGAGAAAACCTGTGTCAATTTCACCTACACCGTCGTCACCAGCGACGGCAAAACTCGAAACATCGAGAAAAGCACCATCATCCGGCAGGAAGGGGTAGATTTAGCAGTCTTTCAGTTTGAAAGCCTGGACAATTATCCCGTTGCGGAAATAGCGAATTATAACCCAAATACCTATGATTTTGTTTTTGCCGCAGGCTTCCCCAAAATTGGCGACAATCCCTCGAAATGGTTGTTTAGTGGCGGTAGAATTAACGATAAAGAAGGGGGATTACTAGCAACCCGCCAAAGTCCTTTAAGCACTCAACAAGGGGGAACATTACAAAGTGTTGCTTCTTTAACCGGAGGGTATGAATTAGTTTATACCAGCATCACATTTGGGGGCATGAGTGGCGGTGCAGTCTTAGACTCCCAGGGGAGAGTAATAGGGATTCATGGAAGTTCGGAAACAGCAGGGGTAACGGAAATTCAGTTAGGGTTTAGTTTAGGGATTCCCATTAGCACTTTTATCGGATTGCAAGAAAGATTGAAGGTAAAACCGCAATTATTAACCACTGCTCAACCCCAAGTTAGTCCGCAACAACAACAAGAAATTATTCAAGCGATTGCTGGTATTATTGTTCCTAATACCAATGCGAAGGCGGATATTTGGATACAAAGGGGGGGACAATTATGGCGGTTAGGAAGGTTTGAGGAAGCAATTAAAGCCTTTGATGAAGCGATTAAGCAAAATGACCCCGATAATGTCTATTTAGCTTGGTATGGGAAGGGATTAGCGTTAGGTGCTTTAGATAAAGATCAACCAGCTATAGAAGCTTTGCAACAAGCGATTAATACCTTACCTAAAGGGGAAGATTTAAAGAACTTTCACAGTAGTATTTTACAACGGCAAAGTGCTGCTTATCGCTATTTAGAAAATTATGAGCAAGCCTTAACGGTGATTAATCAGGCGATTTCTCTGTTTCCCAATAACCCCAATTCCTATAATGAGAAATACGCAGTATTAAGTGAATTAAAACGCTATGATGAAGGATTAGCCGCAATTACTCAGGCAATTAATCTCGCTCCCCGTGCTGCTTGGTATAGCAATCGGGGGATTATTTACGATAACCAACAAAAATACGAATTAGCCCTCTCTGACTGGAACAAAGCTATTGAAATTAATCCTAATTTTGCTTTGGCTTACAACAATCGGGGGCTTCTTTACTATAACCAGCAGAAATACGATTTAGCCCTCTCTGACTACAGCAAAGCTATTGAAATTAATCCTAATGATGCTTATGCTTACGTCAGTCGGGGGAATCTTTACTCTGACTTGCGGAAATACGATTTAGCCCTCTCTGACTACAACCAAGCTATTAGAATTAATCCTAATGATGCTGATGCTTACGTCAGTCGGGGGAATCTTTACTCTGACTTGCGGAAATACGATTTAGCCCTCTCTGACTACGACAAAGCTATTAAAATTAATCCTAATTATGCTGAGGCTTACTACAATCGGGGGCTTCTTTACTATAACTTGCGGAAATACGATTTAGCACTCTCTGACTACAGCAAAGCCATTGACATTAATCCTAATGATGCTAGTGCTTACAACAATCGGGGGAATCTTTACCGAGACCTACAAAAATACGAATTAGCCCTCTCTGACTTCAGCAAAGCTATTGAAATTAATCCTAATTTGGCTCAAGCTTACGTCAATCGGGGGATTATTTACTATCATCAAAAAAAATATGAATTAGCTTTAGCTGACTACACCAATGCTATTGACATTAATCCTAATTTGGCTCAAGCTTACTTAGGTCGTGGTCTTTTATATGCCATATTAGGACAAACCGAAAAAGCAAAAATTGATCTACAACAAGCAGCTATATTATTCCGCCAACAGAATAATATGGCTGCTTATGAAAAGGTGATGCAACTTTTACAACAATTAGGGGGGTGAAATAGAAATCATCAATTATGGAAAGTCGAGAAATTATCAAAAAACTGAAGGATGAGGGATGGTATCAAGTAGGTACAACAGGAAGTCATCATCATTTTAAACATCCCCATAAAAAAGGGAAAGTGACTGTTCCTCACCCTAAAAAGGATATTCCCCTTAAAACCCTAATCAGTATCGAAAAACAAGCCGGTATTAAATTACGATAAAGGAGAAATCAATGATTACTTATTTAGCCACCGTTCATAAAGATAACCATAGTGATTATGGGGTACAATTTTATGACTTTCCGGGTTGTATTAGTGCAGGAGAAACCATCGAAGAAGCGAAAAAAATGGCAACTGAAGCCTTAAAAGGTCATATTTCCTTTATGTTGGCAGATGGGGACGAAATTCCCACCCCTAGCACCCTCGAAACCATTTTAACCGACGCGGATCATCAAGATGCGATCGCTTTTCTGCTCATTGAGGTATCAGAATCTATTTTAAACCATCAGGAATTGTGTGTAAAAAACTAGGTGCAGTCCCTAGCTTGGTTTGAGGGAATAAATATGTTCAAGAAAACCTCTCAATTCTCAGGGAAAGCGAAACCCAACAGCCAACACCTAAATCCGTCTGAATCTTTTTGTTGGGTTTCCTTGGGTGTATTGTTGGGTTTCCTTACGTCAACCCAACCTACTTTAGTTTCCTTGGGTGTATTGTTGGGTTTCCTTACGTCAACCCAACCTACGGTAGTTTCCTTGGGTGTATTGTTGGGTTTCGTGCCTCAACCCAACCTACAAAACTGTAGGTTGGGTTGAGCGAATAAATATGTTAAGGAAAACCTCTCAATTCTCAGGGAAAGCGAAACCCAACACCCAACACCTAAATCTGTCTGAATCTTTTTGTTGGGTTTCCTTGGGTGTATTGTTGGGTTTCCTTACGTCAACCCAACCTACGGTAG
>NZ_JADBSZ010000122.1:0-4195 GCF_020246425.1 Microcystis sp. M079S1 | reverse complement strand
GCGGGCGGCTCCCCAGAACAGTCTCAGCCTGGAAGTTGGTCACTAGCTAGACACTACCTAACAGCCACAGGCGATAGGCTGAGAGGCCAGAGATGCTGTCGTGGCTTTCATCTTACCTCTCAGCGGTTTTTGAGATGTTGCCAGTTTTCTGCTGTCTTTTCACTGATTACTGTTTACTGATCACTGTTTACTGATTACTTTTAACTGGCTGTTAACTTAGTCATAACTTGGATACTGTATAATCCCTGTGTCAGGTGTCCGTAATAAAATTTAACCTAATCAAGGTCTGAGTATCAGTTTTGACTTTATTCCTGAAAATATGAGTATTTCTCGCCGTAATTTCCTCACCTTTTTAACTGCCACTGCTGGTGTCTCTTTTTTCAGTCTGCAAGAGAAAAAATATTCCTCTCTGATCAGCAGTCCTGCGATCGCTGCTAATAATTTCAGCTTAAACTTTGCTGCCGTCAAACTGCCGATTCCCTTAAAAATTGACGGTATGAGCGATGAAAGCCAAAAAAGTGCCTATCAAACCTATAAAGTCCTAGATGATCTCGTTCTTCCTCAAGGATTCACCTATGATGTGCTGGCGCAGTGGGGGGATCCAGTGGGTGATTCCCGTTTCGGTTATAACAATGATTATCTATCTTTTATCGAAACCAGTGCGGGTCAAGGTTATCTAACCGTTAATTTTGAATATATCAGTGGTCGTACTTGGCTACAAACCTTTGAACAAGTGATCGGTAAAACCCTACCCGTCAAGGAAGTACGGGAAAAAACGAACGAAAAGGGTGAAATTGCCGCCTATCACCTGCAAGATGCCAGCTTAAAGGCAAAAATCGAGGAAATCTCCCTAGAAGGCTTAATTGATCAGGGAATTGGCGTAATTTCCTTAGCTAAAGATGCAGCGGGAAAATGGCAACGTACCTATAGTAAAGCCGATCGCCGCATTACCGGTATTTCTGGACTAAAGGACGGTCATTACCTGAAAGCGACCGGTCCTGCTGTAGCAATTTTTACCAAAACCGATAAACTTGGCTACGATGACGGATTAGGGGCAAAAATTATCGGAACGTTGCAAAATTGCGCCGGGGGAACAACTCCCTGGGGGACTGTATTTAGTGCCGAGGAGAACTTTCAAGACCAAGTGACGGAGGTAGTTTTAAAAGATGGTTCCCCTTTGCATCCCGATACTACCCCCTTTATTCTCAATAGTGGGGAAGTGGATGGCCGGGGTAACGTCTTCGGGTTAGCGGGAAATAAATACGGTTGGATGGTGGAGGTGGATCCGGCCAATCCCGACGATTACGGCACAAAACACACTTGGTTAGGGCGTTTTCGCCATGAAGCAGTCGCTTTTCTCGCTCAAACGGGGCAATCCTTGGCGGTTTATTCAGGATGCGATCGCAGAGGCGGTCATGTCTATAAATTCGTTTCGGAAGGCAAAATTAGCGATATTAAAGACAAAAATAACTCAAAACTCTTGGAAAAAGGAATGCTCTACGGGGCCAAATTCAACCCCGATAAAACCGGTTATTGGATACCCTTAAATCCCGACACGGAGATAAATCCCGTCCTACCGAGTCAAATTGCCGCTAGTCGCGGGGATGGGGTGGTAGCTTTGCCGAATCCCGAAAGAACGGTCAGTGAGACTAAATTACTGCTATTTAAGGACGATGAGGAGATTCTGGCCTACAAAGCTAAATATAAGACCCTCGCAGACCTGTATGAAGGTAATAGGACGGAAAAACAGGGAGCAATTCTCATCGATGCTCATTTTGCCGCTAACGCCGTTGGGGTCACTTGTACTGGTCGTCCGGAAGATACGGAAGTGGACGAGAATGGCACTTTATATATGACCTTTACCTCTGGTAGTCCCAGTCAAGCGGAGGGAGGGGCCGATAAGGAGATATTTAAGGGACCAAATGGCGAAATACCCTACGAATTTGGTTGGATTATCAGCTTAAGGGAAGATAATAATGATGCTGCTTCCTTAAGTTTTCGTTGGGATGTGGTCGCTTACGGAGGGGAACCGACAGAGAAGGGTGAGGGTTTTTCTAATCCCGATAACCTCGCTTTCGATCAACAGGGAAATCTCTGGATGGTTAGCGATATTTCCACGGGTGGGTTAAATCGAGAGATGAAAACTCGTTATCCCCAAGGGGTCCCGGTTAGTCAACGGGATTTATTGGGGATTTTTGGCAATAATAGCGCTTGGGTGTTTGCCAAGGGTCAAGAGCATCCCTATCCTTTTGCTATCGCTCCCATGGATGCGGAATTAACGGGATTGTACTTTACTCCCGACCAAGAGACGTTGTTTTTGGCAGTACAACATCCGGGGGAAGCGGGGGGAATTCGTCGGGATTTGGCCTTTGAAAACCGCAAATTTGCGCTTAAAACCACTAATGGGCAGGAATTTGAACAAATGCGGCAAGTCCCCCTAGGGTCGAATTGGCCCAGTGGTCAAGTTAATCAACCTCCCCGGCCCGCAGTGGTGGCGATTCGGCGAACCGAGTCAAAATCTGGTTAAAATAGACTTTAAGGGAAATTTTACCCTTGCTTTCCTGTCCATACTTCCCATAAAGCCACCGCGTGCATCGGTGCGATTTTCAAATAACCCCCATGAGTCCGGGTGGGGACTGACGCACCGATGGGGAGGTAGAGCGCGGCAATTTGAGGACTCGATGTCCAAAAAATTGGCCAATAGAGATTTGAATGCTGATTTCTCAAGGGGTGACAAAGAGGTTTAAAGGTAGGCAGGATAAAGACTCTAGCCAAATGTCCCCCAAAGAAATAGAGTGGTTATGGCAACCACTCAAAAATTTAAAATGTTACCATCATTCTATCAGGCTTGTTTACAAGCTAATCTGAGCGAAGCACAATATCTTACCCTGCAAATCCTCATACTGCTCTTACTCTCGTCACAGAACGGTACAATTAGAGAGATTAGCTGCCCTATTTCCTCAACCAATTACCTTTGAAAGCAGAAGAAGAAATTTACAGAGGTTTCTTAAGTTACCGCAATTAAGTGTGAAATTGTTATGGTTTCCGCTAATTAAACACATTATTAAGCAAGAGTTTAGCAGAAAAAATAAAAATCGACATCAAAGAAGAAAACTGAAAAAACTTAGGCATCTAGGACATCTGTTATTGGTAATCGACAGAACGGATTGGAAAGGAAGAAATTTATTTGTAGCCAGTGTTATTTGTGGAAAAAGAGCCTTACCTGTGTACTGGATATTGCTAGATAAAAAAGGAAGTAGTAATCTGGGGGAACAAAAAAAATTTCGCTCACCCTGTGTTAAAACTCTTAAAATCTTATCCAGTCGTCGTGATCGGTGATCGAGAACTTCAGAGTGTTCAACTAGGAAAGTGGCTAGACGAAAAGGGTATAGCCTTTATTCTGAGGCAAAAGAAGGGAACATCTTTGCTGTTATCAGGTGAAGACAAATATCAACCTCTAAAAGCTCTGGATATTCAACCAGGGACTGAGCAGTTTTTCTCAGGAATTTATTATACAGATTCTCATAAACTTGGACTTTTTAATTTGGCAACTCCCTGGAAGAGACGCTATCGTAGTAAACAAGCCGAAGCTCCCTGGTATCTTCTTACTAATCTTGACTCTTTAGAGAAGACTTTAAAGTTATATGAATCTCGTTTTGGCATTGAAGCTATGTTCAAAGATTGTAAAACGGGAGGTTATAATATCGAGAAGACTAAAGTTAGTGAACCTCGCTTTTTAGCTCTTGTTTTATTGATTGCTATCGCCTATTCTTTAAATACGATACGGGGTCAACAACTCAATATTTTACCCCACCGTGTTTATATTTGTCGCCTCAAAGAATCTAATCGTTCTGCTGAAAGACATAGTGATTTTTGGATAGGTACTTATGGTACTTTTTGGGTTGAGTCGATGGATACTTTCTCGGAACTTGCCTTTTCTTTGATCCGCCTCAAACCCCAGAAAAACCCTTATTTCTCCAAAGGGTTAACGGCTATGAGCCTTATAAAGCAAGCTTTTTAACTGTTCTGTCACCCCTTGATTGCTGATTTATACTAGATCTCTTGCATAAGTCTAGACAAAATAGGATAAAATAGTCCGAGAGTTAAGATTGAAAGATGACTTACGAACAAGTAAAAACTTTAAAGCCAACAGAGTTCAAACGCTTGTGTGGGGTGTATCCAGATACATTTAAGG
>NZ_JADBSZ010000121.1:0-14648 GCF_020246425.1 Microcystis sp. M079S1 | reverse complement strand
TTGAAAAATTTTGCCTCAAACCCTATCTGCGTAAGGACTTCAGGATTTTGTGTCCAGTAGTCCATTAGTATTATATGGCTTTAACTCAGGCTCTGTAAGACTTTTAGCCATAGCTAGTATGTTTATACGGGGGAAGTTCAGTTATATGTCAATTTCTCTAATTCACAATTACCCACAAAAAAAGAGACCCTTGCGGTTCTCCTGTTGTAATACCTTCAATTAACGCTTAGTTTTTGTCTGCCTGGGTGTGGCGGCGCTTGAAGCCAGCCCCCAGAGCGACGACAGCCCCCAGGCCGACGAGGGCAGAGGGTTCTGGGGTTTGAGCAGGAGGAGCGGCATCGCACTTAAACCCACAGCTTCAATCAATGTGCATGGTGCGTTCCCCAAAAATCGATCGGTGGAGCAGTAGGAGCCACATTAGGGAACGCACCCTACGGCTGCGTTGTTAGACCGCGCCTCACCGAATCTCTTCTAGCACTGGCTCATAAGGCTTCAATCTTGACCTTACCGCCCTCAATGTTATCGACCTGCAACCGATATCTGTAAAGCAGCGCCATTCCTAGTAGAGGCTCTGTTTCTGATTCTGCAATATCAATCTCTTGGTACTGCCCATCCCATATCACAGTCCCAGTGTACAGATCAAAATAAGTTTCACTGCCATCACCCAGCGTGACAAAATCAGAACCACTCCAAGGTAAATTTAATGTAGCGATGATTGTAGAGGGCAAAGATAAAAATCCATCGAACCCGGTATCAATCACCGCGTCAACCGCTTGCAGTTGCCGATTTGAGTTTCCGACTACAATCCTTAGCGTGGCTTCACGCCGCAAATTTACAACACCTTCCATCATGGATTTTTCTTCAAACTCCGTGCCCCGAAATGATAAACAGCGCGATGTCCGATACGAATGATCCAAGGTTGGGCATCGGGGTGACGTTCAAAGAGCCGATTAGTTGCAGGCACAACGTTTTCATCGACTTCAAACTCTCCAGTTTCAATGTCGATCGCTACAATCTTACCTTCATTACCGGCTTCGACTTGCTGCCGAATGCCAGATTCGTAGAGTTTTTGCCCTCGCTCGGCTAACTCATCTTTGGGATAACGCCGTTGACGAACTGCCATCTGGTTGACCTCAACTCAGTATTTTGCCTTAATGATACTCTGATTTATTCTAACGAGGTGCTCCCGCTCTACTACTGATGAGCCGCCTCATCGGAAGCCCCCCAGTGGTGTACTTCAAATTTGAATCGGCGCTTCAATCAATGTGCATGGTGCGTTCCCCAAAAATCGATCGGTGGAGCAGTAGGAGCCACATTAGGGAACGCACCCTACGGTGATCGCACCGTTAAGTCTCTCATTCTAATTTTGTCTTCTTCAATAACTGTAAAGTGTCCATACCAGTCATCCCGCAATGAGATAACCTTGGCAACTTTCTCAGCGACTACAGATCCAGAAGGTACTCTTATTCTAAACAAAATAATACCAACACTGGCCGGCAACCTTGAACGAAAGGCGAGTTCTCCAAAATCTTTATCAAATGTCAAGAGAATACGATTTTCTGCTTGGGCGCGACTTAAAACTTCACGGTCCGAGATTCCGGGGGATTCCACCCTAATCCACAGGACATCATGGCCATTTTGTCCTAGGGCTTCAACCGCATCAAGGGGGAAATTTTCGTTCGCTAGAAAACGCATCAGTTAAGCAGGAATAGCATAGACTTTCTCAGATTTGAGCATTACACTAGCATAGCTAAGACAAGCTTGAATATCTTCTACTGTAATACCTGGGTAGTTTCGCAGAATTTCATCAATACCCCAACCTTGGGCGAGAAGATCGATGATAAATTCAACCGCAATCCTTGTTCCTTTAATGATAGGTTTTCCCACCAAAATATCGGGATTTAGTGTAATTCGAGTTTCCCAGTCCATAGCTACATCATTGAAAGTGTTTTCAAAAAGGTAAAGGCTGCGTGGGACGCACCCTATATCTCGTTTTATTATAACAGGATTTGGTATCACAACTTCAATAAATGTGCATGGTGCGTTCCCCAAAAATCGATCGCTGGAGCAGTAGGAGTCACATTAAGGAATGCACCCTACAAGATCGGCGATCGCACTCATAAATCAAATATCTGCTCAAATTTTTCAGGATCAAAATATTTAATAATCATTTCATTGCACTTGAAAAAGTGTGAGATAAGGTCGCTCCAGATCTCTAACTTTATGTCCCCGTCAATGCGCCAAAGCTTTACTTTACAATGACTCTTGAACTCTTTTGGCATAAAAGAATTCTTTCTATTTTGATAACTATCTCTAAGATAAACTTTAACCGCTCCATCCAAATGACGAAATGCTTTTATTTGAATGTCACGTTCACTATGCACATACCGATTAAAGTAGTAATGATCAAATATATAACTATCGCCTGAAATTTCCTCAGCCTCAAATGTTTTAATTCCATCACGATAACTCCAATAGAACTCAGTACGGTCAAGGCTACACGTCTGTTCAAATAATGAATTTTTGTTTCGCTCTACAACAGTCAAGCCAATATAATTTTGGTCATCCAACTTGTTTTTATCAAATGGTAAACCACGCCATCCGTCCATCTCAATAACTTGGCGATAAAACTCTTTTAACATGATTCGTCGGTGATCAATGGCAATCCGAAACTGATTTTCATTTTTTGTATATTGGTAGTACCTTATAAATCCATCTAGAAAATCAAAGTTTGGATTAGATCGGTATCCTCGTCTGAGAAGTTGATGATAATGAAGAATGTGGTCTTTATATTGAATTACGCCATCAAAAAGAACAAAATTAGAATCTATATGAAGTAATCCATCTTTATCAAACTTATCAGCTAATTCTGGATATATTTTTATCACTTCACTTTGTAATAAATCTTGCTCAAGTACCCCCTTAAAGGAAAAATAGCTTCGCGCGACTTCTGATGAAACATAATAAAGGGCAAATCTTCGCCGCTGCTGCTCAGTCTCTACCTCTAATTTTCTATCAAATAACGTTCTGTAGCCAGGAGGCATAGCACTTAGAAGTTCTTCAATTTCACTTTGACTACAAGCTGATAAATATTCGTATGCATCGTTAACCAATTCACCTAGATGCTCACTAATTGGATGGGATTGAGCTTCAGGCATATATTGGGATAAAAACATAGGGGAAATATTATAGTGCCCAGTCTTCTTTATCAAGACTTCAAGCTTTCTGGAATCGAGCGGCAAACTTTGTAAACTCATTGTTTGTATAACCTTAAATAACCAAATAATAAAGTTTTTGAAAGGATGTAAAGCACATAAGAGATAAACTAGGACACCTAACCATTTATTATACGAAAACTTTCTGTATAACACTCTCCAGAGTAACAATATGGGTCAACTTTCGGTATATCACCCCATTTAGGCGCGATCGCCAGAACTTTTCCCTATATCACGCCCAAAAGCGTGTTAGCCAGATTAGCTTACTGCAAACAATCTCCTTTTAAGGAGACTTATCACAGAAGCTTCTCAGGATTGTAGCAAAGATTCTTAGATATGGCTGCACTTTGTCACAGAATTTCACTATTATTTCGGGTAAGGTATGGTAAATACCTTGATAGATTCAATCGGGACTAACTTCTGGGAAAACCGCTATAGATCTCCTGCAAAAATCAAAAATCTTCCGTTAAGTGAGGAGAATCCGAGACAGGAGGAGAAAAAAGACAGGAAAATTTAGTACAAAAGCTCTACTCTCCCTGCTCTGGCGCTCCCTAGCTTGTCAGAGGTCGATTGCGACGACAATTATCGCAATGACCACAGCGAAAATTATCGGCATTTTCCTGAAAACCAAAGGCATTTAAGAGAAAGTGCCAACGACAGCGACGGGTATAGAGGTAGGGAAACATCTCATTTTTGGGTTTAAAAGTCATCTTGGCTGAATTATGACGATAAATAAGCCGATAATGAAAAGGATCGAGCCATTCTAGGCGATCGAGACTGTGTAAAAGGGAGAGAATGAGCGCACCATCGGGAAATTCGGCACTAATCGCCTCTACTTTGCCCTCTAGGGGAATTTGGGCTAAAATTTGGCAAGCTTGTCGGTATTGGCGTTCCTGTTGGGAGTTAAAGAATTTTTGCTGGTTTTTATCGCTATTATCTAACCATCCCGTCGGTTCACTAATTAAGGTGAGAGCCTGCATTTTACCCCCATCGCGACCACCGCGGCCGATTTCCTGTAGGTATTCCGATAGTAAAGCTGGGGGTTGGTAGTGGACAACCCAACGCACATCGGGTTTGTTGATACCCATGCCAAAAGCTGAGGTACAGACAACAAAAGTTAAATCCCCCCGCAGCCAATTTTGTTCTATTTCCCGACGCTGAAAGGGGGATAAACCGGCATGGTAGGCACTGGTGCGATAATGGAGAGATTGCAACCATGTCGCTAAATTTTCACTATGGCGACGGGAACGAGTATAGATCAGGCCGGATTGTCGAGGTTGACCGGTGAGGAAGTTTAATAGTTGATGACGACGACAACCGGGGCTAATACATATTTTGGTGCTTAAGTCAAGGTTTTGACGGTAAGGATTTATTAAGAAAAGTTGTGGTTTTTCTAGTTGTAAGATGCGGGTGAGAGTCTCACGGGTAGCGGGGTTAGCGGTGGCGGTAAAAGCAGCGATCGCTATTTGGCTGCCTGCCGGTTTCGATTGCAGAAGAGCGGGACGGACAGCCCCAAGACGACGGTAGGCAGGACGAAAATTGTCGCCCCACTGGGTTAAACAATGGGCCTCGTCGAGGATGAGAGCGTTAATTTTAACGTGGGGAAGGGTTAATTTTGACCAGAGGGGCGGACTTAAGAGGGTTTCCGGCGAAAGATAGAGAAGTCGTAGGGTTTGATCTGCGATCGCTGCTAAGGTTTTCTTTCTCTGTTGTCGGGGGATTTCGTGATGAATCAGGGCAACGGGTAGTTTTTTGGCTAATAATTCCTCCACCTGATTTTCCATTAGGGCCACTAGGGGAGAAATCACTAGGGTTAAGCCGGTTTTTAATAAAGCGGGCAATTGAAAACAGATAGATTTACCGAATCCCGTGGGCATGACAATCAGGGCATCTTTTGCCGCTAAAATCGTCTCGATAATCTCCTGTTGGGGAAAGCGAAAGCTATCATAGCCCCAAATTTTCTGAAAAATAGTCCGGATGCTTTCGGAATCGTGGGAAGACATGGTTAGACTGCTGGGGTGTGGGGTGTAGGGTGTGGGAATTATGAATTATGAATTATGAATTATGAATTGGGGAAGTGGGGTGTGGGAATTATGAATTATGAATTATGAATTGGGGAAGTGGGGTGTGGGAATTATGAATTATGAATTATGAATTGGGGAGAGGGGAGAAGGGAGCGGGGGAGAGGAGAGCATTTGTATCAAAATTCAGGGGCTGGTTTAAAGGCGCAAATGGTTAGAAACCTCTGGGTTAAACAGTTTGAGCGGTTTTGACTATCCCGGACGGGGAACAATTTTTCCCATAATTGAATTTTTTTGGCACTTCTTTAATAATCTGTTACACTTATAGCGATCAATCCTTGTCTGGGGAATTACTGATGACTGAACCTGTTAGCACCACTGACCCCGCAGTAGAAACCGCCACCGAAGCGCAACCCAGTTACGTCAAGCTGGCGATGCGGAATATGGTCAAGAAAAAAGGCGTCTCGTTAAAACACTTTTTTTTGACTACGGCAGCCCTATTAGGCTTTTTTGTCGGTATTTCCTATCTGACGCGTCCCTAGGGTGAAATCTGGTGAGTGAGACTTTGCCCCTAGGGGTGGATTTATGCCTACAGGATAATTATTTTGATCCCGGAAATAGTCCTGTGGATGGGGAAACTTGGCACTATTGGTTGGAGACATGGTTAGGCTATCTATCGGATTATCTCCCCGTTGCCGCCGGTTATGAACTAAGTTTGCGCTTAACAGACGATCGAGAAATTCAGACCTATAATTGCCAATATCGCCACAAAGATCAACCGACGGATGTTCTCGCTTTTGCCACTCTCGAAGTGGATTTCCCAGTCGATGAGGGCATTTTAGAGACAGAACCTTTATATTTGGGGGATATTATCATCTCTGTGGAGACAGCACAACAACAGGCTTTAACACAAAATCATTCTTTGGCGCGAGAATTGGCCTGGTTAACTGCCCACGCTTGTTTACATCTTTTGGGTTGGGATCATCCCGATGAAACAAGTCTGTTAGAAATGCTATCTTTACAGGAAACTTTGTTAAAAACCGTCGAAATGCCGATACATAGTTAGTTATTTTTGTCAAGCATTATTGAGGAATATGAAGACAAACTATCATCAAACCA
The DNA here is from genome assembly GCF_020246425.1 of Microcystis sp. M079S1. Lineage (NCBI taxonomy): Bacteria > Bacillati > Cyanobacteriota > Cyanophyceae > Chroococcales > Microcystaceae > Microcystis > Microcystis sp. M079S1. Next base: position 8,293 of record NZ_JADBSZ010000121.1, on the reverse strand, counting down.
ACCAATCTGCCAGCCTATCTAATCCCTATCTCAACAATAATTTTATCCCTCGATCGGGACAGGTGAGTGAGGGCAAAAATCCCACTCAAAGAGAATACGCTTGGCAAGTCGCCTCGAATCTATTAGTCAGTGTTCGCTACGCTTGGGCCGGAGTCCGTTATGCTTTTGTTAGTCAAAGAAATTTTCGCATTCACACCCTGATTACCCTAGTAGCGGTTAGTTGGGGCTTATTTTTGCGGGTTAATGCCATGGAAATGGCGATTGTCACCCTTACCTGCGCTCTGGTGATGGTCTTAGAATTAATTAACACTGCCCTAGAATCAGTGGTAGATCTGACAGTGGGGCAATCCTACCATGATTTAGCCAAAATAGCGAAAGATTGTGCCGCTGGTGCCGTTTTAATCGCCTCGATCGCCGCTTTACTCGTAGCGGCTTTTATTTTTATTCCCCATTTATTAGTTTAAGCTGGAAGCTTTTTTCAGTGATCAGCTGTACTGAATTTAAACTGCGTAGGAAAAAATTAAGTACAAGCGATCTCACTTATCCTCCCTGCTGCCAACTCCGGCACTCCGGTGCAGTCCTAACCAGTAATTTAGATAGGGTTTGCGGCAAAAAGTACGGGCGAAGCATTCGGATAGAAAATCTCCGGTTTCACCGATAGGTTATTGCCCGAATGCTTCGCCCCTACAGGAAGCGGGCCGATGAAGATGCAAGGTTTTGAACCACGATTCTCTCAAAATCTTGCACCTGTTTCGCAAGAAAATCCCCAAAACCCTTACCTTGCCTACATTTCACATTTATTCAGCCAACCCTAGATAGTCAACAGCTTAACTGATCACTGATAACTGATCGCTGATAACTGATTTGGCATAAGGGGACTCGACAGCTTTTAGCTAATAAATTTAACTTTTCTTAACCTAAGCCTAAACTGGCAAGGGGAGAGGGTTTCGCTATATATAAAAAATTGTCATCCTCGATACAGCAAAAAATCTCTTTTGTCCCCCTATAGGTTAGACTATAGTTAGTGATAAGACTTCTTTTGTAGATCTTGCAGGAAATCTCCCATGAGTGCCATAACTTTCTCCACCGCTCCCACCGCTTACTCTATCAGGATGATTAAGGACGAAGTCCGTCAGATGGTAGAACAGGGGGTAGTGAGCAGACACCAACCGATCTACACCCTCTGTCAGTTCATTCCCCCCCGGGAGTGGGTTTGTGTTGAATGTGAACTAGAACGGTGTGACTACCTTCTCAGGGATCAAATTGGTGACTTAATCGCCTCGGAATCTTGGGATAATGATTAAACCCTCCCGTTTGCCGATGGGCAAAAATCGGACTGATCAGAAATTTAGCAGCCTTGTCCACTTTCTTAAACTATTATAATTCAGCCCCAGTTAGTTCTGGGGCTGAAACTATGGGGATAGGAGGGGGATAATTGTTGAGAAAAAAGAAGTTTTTGTAAGATTTAGCCAAGTTAGTTCACAAGTTACCCATTGCCAAGGGACGCTATCTCTAACATCCCCAAATTTTCCCTAACTTAAAATCAGTAGTTGGCGCTGTTGTAAAGAACGCACAGCAGTTAATCCTAAAGCAACTTGAGCGTCGATTTCTCCCACGGTTAAACGACCATCACAAGCTTGTAAAAAAGCAAATTCTCTCTCCGAGAGATTAACTGGCCGATAATCGTAATCTAGAACACTTGCACTAGGCCAACCGTAAAGACAGGGATGAACTTCGGCCACTGCATTCTCTAGGACTTGATCCCCGGACCAATCGGCAGTCAAAATCGGTGGTTTAGCGAGGAAAAATTCATAGTGGGTGATTTCTGGGTCTAATAATTCCGTCAAGCGATAACGTTCCCTTTCCCCTAAATTTTGCGCTCTAGCCATCAATTCGGGGGATTTACCCAATAAACGCTCTAATTGCCAGTAGGAAGGGTTAGAAAAGCCAATAAAGGCTAATCCTGACGCATCAATCAGTTGAAAGAGGGTATCGATATTGTAGTCCACTTCCCGGGGGTGAACGTACATATCAGCGAAGGATTCATCGCGATGATTTTCCATTGACCAACGCTCTTTTTCCCGTTTCAAAATGCGATTATTTTCCGGTAGTGAAGCAAAAATCTCTCGGCCGACAGCGACCCCATCTTTATAATCCCCGCGTCGGTCTCCTTGCAAAAGTGCGATCGCAGATTGCATTAACTGGATTTCCCAGCGTCCCAATTGTGCATAGACGAAAATATGCAGCAGACCACCGGTGGCCAGTTTTTGTGCGAGGGATTGAATCCCTTTAATCGGGTCCGGGAGATGGTGCAGCACCCCGACGCAGTTAATTAAATCAAATTCTCCGGGGAGATTAGTGGCCGATTCAAGGGGTAAATGGTGAAAATCGAGAGAACCTCGGTGCTTTGCTGCAACTCCCGAACGATTACAGCGTTCTTTGGCGATTTCTAGGGCTTTTTCACTGATATCTATAGCGACTATATTAGAAAAAGGGTTGAGCGCGAGCAGATATTCGGTTCCCGCACCAGTACCACAACCCGCATCGAGAATGCGGATATCCTCTCGTTCGGGTTTACGATGACAACAAAAGTTATAGGCAGCAATCCAATTCCAGCGCCAATTGTAACCCGGAGGAGGTTCGTCTAGGAGCGGTTCGGGGGGGAAAGGATAGGTATTGTAGAGACGTTGTACAGCAGTGCGAATAGTAGCGTCGTCGGACATGAAAATTGGCGGAGTTTAGGATAACACTCGATCGATTGTCTCACAGAGGGCAGCGATCGGGAAAGTCAGCCTAGTATTTTTTTGAGTTGGTCGGGAGTAAATGATAAATAATCATTATGACTATCCGGTTCTGTGCCAAAACTAGATATTATTTCCTTGGTCAATATTCTTTTCTATTCCTTGTCCTACTGTCTCTTAACCCTATCTAAGTTTTACTGGCAATTATTGGAGAGTCATTCTCTAACAATTATCTCAAATATAAGCAAATCTTGCCGATACAAAAAACCATGAGAATTAAGTCTATAAAGCTTATTAATTATCGAGGTGCAGTCAGTTTAAACATCGACTTTCATCGGCAATTAAACGTATTTATAGGAGTTAATGGTGCTGGAAAATCCACCATTTTAGACAGTTTGGCTATTATGCTTTCATGGTTAGTTAATCGCCTAAAAAATACTAATGCCAGTGGACGAAAGATTAGCGAAACCGAGATTAATAATGGTCAGGGGACGGCTATAATTGAAATCACTGGGGGGACGGAAGATAGTCAAGAGATTACTTGGAAAATAGTAAAAACTAGGACTGGATATATCCACGCTGGAGAACGGAGTAATTTTAGCCAATTAAATGAATACACTCAACAAATACAACGACAAATTACTGAACATCAAGGAGAAATTAACTTACCTTTATTTGTTTATTATTCTGTTAATCGAGCAGTGCTGGATATACCATTAAAAATTAAAACAAAACATCAATTTGATTCTCTAAGTGCCTACGAAAATGCTTTAACCAGTGGATCAGATTTTCGCACTTTTTTTGAATGGTTTCGCGAACGTGAAGATTTAGAAAATGAAAATAGAAAATATCAGTATGATCTAATTAAACCGGAAGGTTTTTGTTTTCCCGATCCCCAATTGGAAGCAGTTCGGGAAACGATCGAACGTTTTCTACCCGATTTTAGTAATCTTAGCGTCCGTCGTAATCCTTTGAGAATGGAAGTAACAAAAAAGAATAAAATAGTTACTGTTAATCAACTTTCTGATGGAGAAAAATGTCTGATTGCTATGCTGGGAGATTTAGCTCGAAGAATGGCGATTGCTAATCCTCAAAATCCTTATCCCTTAACGGGTACTGGCGTTATTATCATTGACGAAATTGATTTACATTTACATCCTCAATGGCAAAGATTTGTAGTACCTAAATTACTAGAAGTTTTTCCTAACTGTCAATTTTTTATTTCCACCCATTCTCCTAATATTATCACTCATGTTCAACCAGAAAGTTTACACTTCATGGAACAAACAGAAATGGGAATAAAATTTCATCCCGTGCAAGAGTCCTACGGCAAAAATGTTGATCGAATTTTAGAAGATTTGATGGGATTAGAGACAACTCGTCCCAAGGAAATCGCTGAAGCTTTGAAAGATATCTATGAACAAATCTCTCAAAATCAATTAGAGGCAGCTAAAAATAAAATCAATGATCTCAGAGCTAAAATTCAAGATGATCCAGAATTAATTAAAGCTGAAGTTATTATTCGACGCAAGGAAATTATCGGAAAATGAAGTATATTAGAAAAAGACAAGAACCACCAGAGTTTAAGAATTGGAAAGAGCAAGCTAACTCAGATTGGCAGCCCGACTTTAAAAATTTAGCAGGAAAACCAAAAGAAATACTAATTAAAGCGTTGATGACAGAACAGGGGGAAATATGTTGTTATTGTGAAAATCGATTGATTGATGGTAAATGGCATATAGAACATTTTAAACCTCAGAGTGATCCCAGTGTTGATCCCCTAGATTATGCCAATTTGCTATGTTCCTGTCAGGCAAATCTTAGGACTGGTGAACCTCGGCACTGTGGTAATCTAAAAGATAACTGGTTTGATGAAAATCTCTTAATCTCTCCACTTAATCCCGATTGTGAGTCTCACTTTGCCTTTAACTATGATGGTACAATTAAACCTGCACAAGAAGATGATCAAAAAGCAATTAATACTATCGAAAAGTTGGGATTAAACCTCAATAAAATCAACGACTTTCGTCAGAAAGCCATCGAACCTTTTTTGGATGAGGAGATAGATAATGCTCAATTAAAAGTTTTTGTCAATGGATATTTATGCTTAGATGATCAACAAAGATACACTCCTTTCTGGACAACAATCAAATATCTGTTCAGCGATTTAATTGAATAATTTTTCCTTTACAAAAATACAAGAATTATTATAAAAGTTTAAATAAGCAAGAAAAAATATAAAGTCTTATGAAGATTATTCAAGAATTATCTCAAAAGTCAACAATTGATGAGATTCTGGCCAGATAATGGGGATGGAGGGGTGAATCAACCTGATCCGAAAAAGAGATTATTGTCGAGAGTCGGAGAGAAAAGCAATGAATATCAAGGATACATTACACAATTTTGTCCAGTACCTAACAGAGGCTTTCGCTCGCATTTTTAGTCCCAACAATGATGAATATCCCGATGTGGGGATGCAGCCTTTTGATGCTGAACCTTACCATGCTCCCAAGGGTAATTCTTAACTAAAAATGACAGACAATTGCTTTGAGATAAAAGTCATGGGTAGGGATGATAACCCTACCTGATTTTGTAGAAAAATAATTAATCCTCTGCTTGCCAATCGGGACAACTATCACTATCCCAACCGTAGGGATGGAAACCGCAGACGAGAAGATTGCCTCCGTAGATATAACCGTGATAATTACGGCAACCGATACAAGCAGGATGGGTGTTAGGATCGGGGTTAACCTTAGGAGTGAGGGTAAAATCCGAGAGTTCATCTAATTCCGAAAATAGGGATTCATCGGAGTTAAAAAAATCTTCTAATTCCTGGGGTAAAACTTCTTGAATAAACTGTTCCAGATCGATGATAATTTCCTCATTAATTTCTTCGATAGTTTGGGTCACTTCTTGTAAAAAAGTTTCAATTCCCAGTGCCACAGTTTCGATCACTTCCCAAAAATTTTTCTGCCAATCGTCCATGTTTATACTTGCATCCCTTGTCTGGTAATAATTAATTATTTGTCGCTAAAATCTAGGTTTTAATCCCGTTGCAGTTTCCGTAATTCCTCCTGAAGACGTTCCACCTGTTGCCGCAATTCATCTACTTTTGGATCGGCTGCTTTGGTGTCCTCCTCATCTTCAATAATTTCTATCCGTCGGGGTTCATGGGGAATATTAGATTCGTTAGCTGCTACCGTTTGCTGTTGTGCCTGTTTCACCAACTCATCAACGTATTTGCGCGCTTCTTCTGCGTTTATTTCGCCGCGAGAAATCATTTCATCGGCTAATTTTTGGGCTTGATTTCTTAATTCTTGTAAATTTACTTCAGCTTTTTCGGCGGCATAAGCGGCAATGCCTACGCCCAAATAAACTGCTTTTTTGACTAAATCACCTAAGTTCGCCATAGCAAAAATCCTGAATCGATCGCTCTTACCTACTAGAATAAACGATCCTTCTCCCAAATGGAGATGGGTTTTGGGAGTCAGTGAACAGTGAACAGTAATCGGTGAACGCTTGCACCTCTATCCAAGAGAGTCATCAGTGAACTGAAAACTGATGAGGTAAAGTTTTGTAAAGAGAGGAGGTGGTAGCGACACCAAAATTGATCGCTATAAAGATTAAATTTTAGTCAAATTGCTGATTTTTCGCCCTCAAAACGACGATAGAGCCTCATCAGGTCATTTTTGACCTAAATAGTTTGATTAAGCTCAAAATAACTAAATATTGCCTATAGCTGCCAGCAGCCCGCAGCCGGCTGAATCGATTTGTGTTCATCCTCAGCAAAGATTTAAACTAAAGAATCGAGACCAGATTCCCGATTTAATCACAAAAAACTATGTTTCCTATTCATCGCCCCCGTCGTCTGCGTCAAACCCCTCAAATGCGCCGTCTGGTGAGTGAAACCGTCTTGACAGCCAATGACTTTATCTATCCCCTTTTCGCCACGGCGGGGGAAGGTATTGCCCTGGAAGTCAAATCGATGCCGGGGGTGTACCAATTATCAATCGATAAAATTGTTGATGAAGCCAAGGAAGTGCGGGATTTAGGAATTCCAGCGATTATTTTATTCGGGCTGCCGGAAAGTAAAGACACAGAGGCGACGGGAGCATGGCACGATCATGGTATTGTCCAAAAAGCGGCCACAGCAATTAAAGAGGCAGTTCCCGATCTACTCATTGTCGCCGATACTTGTTTGTGTGAATATACCAACCACGGTCATTGTGGTTATCTGCAAACGGGAGATTTAACCGGCAGGGTGTTAAACGATCCCACTCTGGGATTATTGCAAAAAACCGCCGTTTCCCAGGTAAAAGCGGGAGTGGATATCATTGCACCGTCGGGAATGATGGATGGTTTTGTGCAGGCAATTCGTCAAGGATTGGATGAGGCGGGTTATAGTGATACACCGATTCTTTCCTATACGGCTAAATATGCCTCTGCCTATTATGGGCCGTTTCGGGATGCGGCTGATTCTACCCCCCAATTCGGCGATCGCAGAACCTACCAAATGGATCCGGGTAATGCCAGGGAAGCCTTAAAAGAGGTGGAATTAGATGTATTAGAGGGAGCAGATATGTTAATGGTGAAACCTGCCCTGTCTTACCTGGATATTATCTGGAGAATCAAGGAAATGACTAATTTACCCGTGGCTGCCTACAATGTGTCGGGGGAATATTCAATGATTAAAGCGGCGGCGTTAAATGGCTGGATTGACGAAAAACGAGTGACTTTAGAGACTTTAACCAGCTTTAAACGGGCGGGTGCCGATATTATCTTAACCTACCACGCTAAGGATGCCGTGCGCTGGTTAGCAGAGGGTTAAACTTGATGATTGAACCCACCATGCCGATCAGGATAAGGGGGTGGTGAGGTTGCTACTCTTAATTCTAGGGATTACCTGAAAAAAATACTGGCTCTTCTCGACTTTTTTGTGTGACAATTTTTGCTTATGTAATCCTGAAGTGGTTATTTGGCAAGACTTTTAGGACTATTTTGCGGATATTCTATCAGTATAGACCTCGTTTCCACACAGAAACCAGAAGAGCCAAAATACTTTCCAACGATTGAGTTCAGGAGCGGTAGATAACCTCTCATTCAAGCAACTACATAGCGCACTGCTGCAACGATTTGTTAACCGATCGTGGAATCTATGATGCCTTTTATGCAAACATTTTCCGTAAAAGTTCTGATCATCAATTCATGCTTATTTTTTAGATGTTCATCGAAAATTTGGGTCTGAAACCCCGTCGTTCTACGACGGCTTTACTGTTAAATATGAGCATCGTTTACGAAATATATGCTAAAATGTGAGACAGGGAAAAAGCCTACTCGTTTCGATTTTACCCCACACCAAAACAAGAGTCGCTATTGCGGCGCACTTTGGGCTGTGTAAGATTAGTTTACAATAGATCTCTTGCAAAAGTAATCAAGATATATCCTTTTGTCGGTAACGAAGTTCGTAATTGTAGATACCAGCAATCAAATTCAATCTCAGACCAAATCGCCGTCTGCGATTTCTGTATCTTGATGAAAGTATCCGAAATATT
>NZ_JADBSZ010000120.1:0-18164 GCF_020246425.1 Microcystis sp. M079S1 | reverse complement strand
CAAGCTTTTCTGGTCGGAACCCCCTAAGCCGAGTTTTCAAGGTGCTGCGCCGTCCACTTGGTTTTCGAGACTGGCCTTTTAATTCTAACGTAAAGCCGCCGTAGAACGGCGGGGTTTCAGACCCAAAATTTCCGATGAACATAACTAGGCGAGAATTGATCCAGCAGACAGGTTGGGGGTTGCTGACTTTGGCGATTAGTCAAGGGACCCTTAACCGTCATTTGGCCGCTCTCGCCGCCCCTAATCCCCGAAAATTGGCTCTTTTAGTCGGTATTGACCAGTATGGGGCGAATATTCCGCCGCTGCCCGGCTGTCTTACCGATGTGGAGTTACAAAAAGACCTTCTCCGTTATCGTTTTGGCTTTCAGGATGCTGATATAGTAACTTTAACGGGACAACAAGCCAGTCGAGAAGCGATCGAAGCGGCTTTTTTAGAACACCTGATCGCCCAAGCCAGGTTGGGGGATGTGGTAATTTTTCACTTTAGCGGTTATGGCAGTGTTGGGGCCGGAAAAGAGGTTTTTATTACTGCGGATGGGGCAGAAAATGCTTTACTTAAGGAAAATATCCTGCTGATGGCTCGCTGTCTAGCTACGGATAAGTTTAGCTTGATTTTTGATAGTAGTCATCTCCCCCAACCTCAGCCCTATCTCGGTAATCTCCGCATTCGTTCCTATTCTAGAACCATTACTGATCCTAACCCCGCCGAATTAACTTTCGCTGCCGATATTAAAACCCGTTTTAACCTCAAAAATAAGCCTAGTAACGGCGTTATTCTCGCTGCCGCTAAACCAGAGCAAATCGCCCTGGAATTGAGCGGTAATAGCCCCAATGCTGGCTTATTCACCTATGATCTCACTCAGTATCTCTGGCAAGTTTCCCCCAGTCCGACAATTGCGATCGCTTTTCCCCATCTCCGTAATCTCGTCGCTAGTCACAGCAGTCAACAACAGCAACCGACAATCCTGACCAATAATCAAAATAATTCTGTGTCGCTTTATCATACAACGTCAGAAAAGTCAAGGGGTGGGGCGGCAATTGTTACAAATCTTATTGACGAGCGCACCCTAGAAGTCAATCTGGTCGGCCTCCCCTTAGAAATCCTGGAAAATTACGGAATTAACTCCTGTTTGAGCTTTATTGAGGCGAACGGGGAGGAAATCAGCCTACAAATTCTCTCCCGTCAGGGTTTAAAAGCCAAAGCCCAGTTATTATCACCAACCGCCTCCCTAGAAATAGGACAGATTCTAGAGGAAAAATTGCGGGTTTTTCCGAGTAAAATCGGCTTAATCGTCGGTTTGGATCATAACTTAACCCGGATCGAACGGGTAGATGCTACCAGTACCTTTGCCAGTTTGCCCGATGTGGCCGCCGTGGTTAACATTGGCGAACAAACGGTAGATTGTCTCTTAAGTCGAGTTGGTAGCGAAGAAACTGGCAATTATCAGTTATTATCTGCCAATGGCTCCCTAATTATCGGTAGTTTAGGGGCAGCCAACGAAGCAATTAAATCGGGAATCAAACGACTGCAATCGCAACTAGAAACCCTGCTGGCCTGCAAATTGTGGCACTTGTTGATCAATCAAGAATCCTCCGGTTTAGCCGTCATTGTCACCCTCGAAAGCCTCGATCAAACCTATATCTCCACAGTGCCAACCCAAAAAATTGCGGGTAGCAGGGGGACTAATACCGCTAAAAACGACTTAATTCTGCCCGTCGGTACGGAAATTCGCTATCAAATCGAGAATCAAGAAGAACAACCCCTCTACGCACTGATCCTTGTCCTCAACAGCGATCGCCAACCGCTTTTATACTGTTCCCGTCCAGAAACCCCCGATAATTTCAGCAATTCCAGCCCATTAGCCCCCTTTGTCGTGGCGGCTAAAACCAAGGCCACCATCCCCAATGACCGCCAAGGGCATTGGAAAATTAGTCAACCCAAGGGCATCAGAGAAAATCTACTGATCCTCAGTCGCCATCCTTTCCCGAAAACATTGACCCTTCTCAATGCCAATCAAAGCCTTAAGGGAGAAGCCACCCAACTGCTCACCCTGACTAACCCCCTAGAAATAGCCAGAGCTTTCTGGAGCGATCTAAAATTAGATTTAGGTCTAAAAATGGATAGTTCTGGCAGTGTCATTGATGAATACGCCTTTGATCTGGGAACTTGGTCAGGTTTCCGGTTTATTTATCAAGTTATCGACTAAATCGATAGAATAATTCTATGGAATCCTTGAAAAGAAAAGGTTAAAATCCTAAAACAGCTACCCCTAAATTTCCCGATGAATCTTCTGCCCCGGACAACCCAAAGCCGCCTCAAAAAAATTCCACAAATTCCCAGTGTTTGGGAAGGAGATCGTCGTGCTTTATCCTTATCCGAGAGAATGCCCCGGGCCACCCTAGAACCAAATCAAGAAAGCGGCGGCGAGTGCGTGATCTGGGTGGACGGTAGCGAGGGCTGTGTACGCGCTATGGAAGTAGTTTCCCCTGAAACCGGGCCAGAGGCCATGGTGAGAACCTTAATCCGCGCCATCGAAACACCGCAAAGTCCCGCCCGGCCAGCCAGACCGAAAAAAATTATCGTCCGCGATCGAGAAACACAGTTTTTTCTGCGCGGGGTACTGCAAGATCTCGATATCACCATCGATTATGTCCCCAGTTTGCCCCTGATCGATGATCTCTTTCGTGGATTCGACGAATTCCAAAATAACCGGCCCCCGGCAATTCCTCCCGCTTGGCAGTCCGCTTTAGTGAAAACCGCTCACGAAATTTGGAAAGCTGAACCCTGGTCCTGTTTAGCCGATTACGATATCTTGGAAATTAAGCTCGATCGCCCCGATTTCCCGAATCTTTACGCCTGTGTCATGGGAATGCTCGGTCGGGAATACGGAGTCATTCTCTATCGTTCCCTAGAATCCCTCAAACAATTCCGGCAGTCCGCTTTAGCAGAAAAATCGATGGAAAGATTAGAAAAAGCCTTTCTTTCCCAAGATTGTTGGTTTTTAAGCTACGAATTGGCCGATGATGATGAGGACGATGATGAGGATGACTACGATCTAGCCTCGGCTGCCCCCTCCCAAATCCATCCAGTTTTCGGCAGCGTGCATCCCTACGAAGGTATTCGCCCCTATTTAGATGAAGAAGAAGCAATCACGGTATATTTAGCTTTAATGGCTCTGTTGCGCTTTTTTAAAGGCAATCAATCCGCTTTATCCGAAGAACCGATCGGAGAATTACAGCGTCGTTTTCGCATTCCCCTCGATCCCGAACAAGCAAAAGGGGAAACCGTGGCGGTGACGGTGGCCACGATGCCCGATCTATGTGCGGAATTTATGCAACTCTTGGAGGAGGAGGACGACGACGAGGATGATGAGGATGATGAGGATGATGAGGATGATGAGGATGATGAGGAAGAATCCGTACTCAAGGAGAATCTAGTTCCTGATAATGCACATCTCAGTCTGGGAATGGTTCCCTGGCAATTATTGGATAAAATTCGCAATCGGCCGAGAATCCATTATCAACCCCAGTCCGTACCGACAAAAGGAGAGGGCTTCCCCGTGGTCATGATCCAGACCTCCCGACCGAAAGCCAAGGAACTTATCGAAAAAATCCAACAAGCTGGCGGTTTGGAGGCTATTGGTTTTAACCCCGGCGAAGATCCCCTAGAAGATACCCGTTATGATCTCGGGATTCTGAAAATGGCTAACGGTGATCTCTACCTGTTTGGGGAATTCGAGGAAGATGATCCCGACCACCGTAACGCGCGCCGCAATTGGCAAAAACGCATCAAAAATACCGAGGGTTATTGTGGTTTGATTATTGCCATGGGGGTAACGGGTTCCTCCTGCGGTAATCCCCAATTAAACGATATGTTAGCCCTCTATGAGGCAAAATCGATCAATAGTAAAGATTTAGACTTGGGAGTTTTGACTCTTATGCCTCACTTTGGTTAATTTGAACGGGCAGCGGCGCAGCTTTTTTCAGTGATCAGTAAACTCAAATCTGATCACTGAAATCCCTAAAATTAAGCGACAATGTAAAGTAAGGTAAAACTTTCTGGACAAATTCTTCTTATGGTGTTATTCGGATTCGGAAAAAAATTAACTTTGCCCACAGTAAGGGAGGCACTACCCGGGCGATCGGAAAAAATGCCCGTACCTAGCGGCCACTACGTTAACGGTCATCCTTTACAGCCCCCCTTCCCCGCCGGTATGGAAACCGCAATGTTTGGTTTAGGCTGTTTTTGGGGAGCAGAGCGCAAATTTTGGCAATTAGAAGGAGTTTACAGCACTGCCGTAGGTTATGCGGCTGGTGTCACCCCCAATCCCACCTATCAGGAAGTGTGTACCGGCATGACCGGGCATAATGAAGTGGTTTTAGTGATCTATGATCCCAGCGTGATTTCCTACGAACAACTGTTAAAGGTTTTCTGGGAAAGTCATAATCCCACCCAAGGAATGCGTCAGGGTAATGATACGGGAACCCAGTATCGATCGGGTATCTATACCTATAATCCCCAGCAAAAGCAATTAGCGGAAAAATCTCGATCGATCTACCAAGAAGCTCTCAATAAAGCGGGACATGGTCAAATTACCACGGAAATTATCGACGCACCTGAATTTTATTATGCTGAAGTTTATCATCAGCAGTATTTAGCGAAAAACCCCGGCGGTTACTGCGGTTTAGGGGGAACGAAAGTGGAATGTCCGATCGCTCTTGATCTGAAGTTAAATTAAGTAGGGTCTGCCGAATAATGGTAAAACCCTTTTAAAATAAGGCTTTTGACCTGTTAAAATCCGATGTTCATGCTGCGAAAATAGGATTAAGACCTTCAAAAACCTGGCATTATCTTTCTTGTAGTACATAAACTGGTACAAAAAAAGAGGGCAACAAAGCCTGAAACGACCGGCTACTGACTCCTGACTCCTAACCCCACCAACAAACTTTTTGCCGCAAACCCTAAATATCCGTGAGTGGGAATGTTTTTTCTGTGGGACTTTTCATGATCGAGACGTGAACGCAGCAATTAATATCAAGGTCGCCGGAGGACATACGTTCGACTTTAAACGGACGGGTCGGAAAGCTTAAGACTTCTGTTAAAGAAGCGGCATCCTGTGAAGCCTTAACCCCATTGACGCGACCATTCTAAAAAGGTGGCGTGGTGAGGAATCACCGTCCGTTTACGGAGGACATACGTTCGACTTTAGCCATCAGCGAAAAGCTGGTGGCTGATTCCCAGATCTCAGACAAAAAAACTCGTTTACTTTTCGGTAAACGAGTTTACTTTCCATGATATGATTAATAGTCCTGTGAATTATTTGGCAACTGCTACCGGTGCTTTGACGGGCTGGGGCTGGGGCTGCAGGTCGCGCAAACTTGGGAAAAGGAAGTGGTTTTCCTCCACATATTGCGCTCCAAACAGTCCTTTTTCAGCCCAGAAATAGCGATCGGTTGTATGCTCGTTACGCTTAACAATCAATAAAGCTGGTGGGCTAATGCCTATAGCTTGAATATACTTACGCGCCGCAGTTACGGGTTTATCTTCGCCACTTTCAATACTATACTGGGGTACAAGTTCAAGTATCTTACGTCCTTCTTGACGACGGCGACTCTTACGTTTCCGTTTTCTGGCCAACCCAATTACCTCCTGTTTTGGCTAATCGTTGTAATGATAGTTACAAAAGCCGTAGCGATTATATCCCTTCTAGACCAAGAAATCAAGTGTCCCTCACAAACTTAATTACAAACAAATTTGACTAGAAGCTAGACTGAGACTATGTTTAAGTTTTTCTGACAAAAACACACCCACAAATATCGATACAAAACTTATTATTCTTAAACTTTTTTTAATATATGCCGTGATCCACCCCTAAAATAGTGACCAAACCCTTGTCCTAATTGCTTTTTGCTGGCTGCCCTCGACCCAAGAGGATGGCCATTCTCTCCTGTGTAAACTGGGAAACAAAACTCGCAATCCTAGCTGTATCTAGGTTTTCTGATTTTTTACTTTTTACTTTCTTGGTATGCCCTTCTCCTCCCCCTCCCGGACTCCCCTTAGTGATGATTTTATTGCCCTCTGTCAGGCACAGATGGAACTTTTGCGGGAGCAAATGGAAGCGGACAGAAGTGCGGTTTATTTAACTGAACCTTTATCGAGTGATTTAATTCCAGTCGTTGTTTATCCACCTTTTAATCCCCCTTCTCCCCAAAAAAAGCGGCTTTCCTTACAACCGGGGCAACCAGCGGCAGACTTGTTAACTGCGGTTAAGTTAGAAGATTTATCCCACCTCTGGAGTAATCAGGAGACCGTCAGCAGTCATCGCTTGTTTTTACCCTTAATGTATGAAGAGGGCATGATCGGATTATTGGTGACAACCAGAGAAAAACGACCTTGGCAAAGTTGGGAATTAACCCAGATGGAAAAAATCACCCAAACCCTCGCTTTAGCCTGTGTACTCGATCGGCAATTGGGAGAAGAACGTTATTATCGACAATGGCAAAGTCAGCGCCTCGATACCTTTCTCCATCAAATCCGCAATCCCCTCACCGCTTTAAAAACCTTTGGTAAACTTCTGATCAAAAGACTTTTAGCCGAAGAAGGTAACGATCCCGCCATTACTGGTATCCTGAGAGAAAGCGATCGAGTTCGGGACTTAATTGCCGAATTTGAGGCACAAATTCAGCAAGAAAGCGAAAATTACCCCACCGTCGATATTCCTCTCCTGCAAGCGCAATCTTCCCCTACCGCCTTTCTCTTGCCTGCTGGCAGCGGCCAACTAACTCCGATCGATCTCCATGATATTCTCGATCCGCTGCTCCTTTCCGCCCAAGCGGTAGCCAAAGAGAGAAATCTCAGTCTAGAAACGATTCACGGGGAAGACATACCACTTATTTGCGCCAATATCCCCGGTTTGCGGGAAGTATTCAGCAATTTAATTGATAATGCCCTCAAATATACTCCTGCGGGCGGAAAAGTCACCGTCGAGGTGCAGAATGTTAAGAATAGTGTAGAAATTGTTTTTAAAGACACGGGTTATGGTATAACGAGAGGCGATCAAGAAAGAATTTTTCAACGTCACTACCGGGGAGTGCAAGCAGGGGGAGATATACCCGGTACAGGATTGGGTTTGGCGATCGCAAAAGAATTAATTACCAGCATGGGGGGGACGATTGAATTTATCAGTCCCAATCCCGAGCAAAGAAGTTCCCTCTACCCCGGCACGGTTTTTCGGGTTCAGATACCAGTTATAGCCGATGATAACCTCAGTATAGAGGGATGATCTGGTCGTCAATTCTGCCTATTTTCTCGCTCGGGAGATTCCTGGGGGGATCGGTTAGAATATAAGGAAAATATCAGTGTCAATGGTAACTTGGCTGTGAACCGAAGAATTAACTAATTATGCCAACTATCGAACAATTAGAACCCGCTAATAAGGCCGATGTGGTAGTATATATGCCCTACTATGCCAAGGACAAACATAGTATCCTGCCCTATGCGATCGCTTTGTATCAAGCAGGATCTTTAGAAGGTCGTCGTCGCATAGAAAGCAGTCAAGGGATTCCCTTTGTGGCCTCTTGGTATGTATCAAAATTGCCCTCGGAATTAACCCGTTGTCGTTTACAATTTGAAGGACAGGCCGACCTAAGCTATGAGATAACGATTATTAACGCCGAGTTTATCGAATATCTCATCGATGCGATTAAAACCTTTAAGCAGCTAGGTTCGGCCGACTTTTCGCAGGGATTTTATCGGAAACTGCTGCGATTTGAAGAATAAAAGTCGGGATTTTAAGGGTTAAAAGGAGCAAATCGTGGCGAAATCAGCCAAATCTATACTCATCTCTTCCCTGGAACCCCTCAGTGGTAAATCGGGAACTATCGTCGGTTTAGCGCATCTCTTGCGGCAAAAAGGACTAGAGATAAGTTACGGCAAACCAGTGGGCAATTGTCCGGGATACGTCGATGGGCAATTGGTCGATGAGGATGTAGAATTTATCCGGCAATTACTAGAATTATCCACCGAGCAGCTGCGTTTACCCCTGATCTATACAGATGTGGATTCCGTTGCTAAACGTCTGCAAGGTGCAGATAAACAGGACTACGGCAATATTCTTGCTGGCTATCTCGAGCGGGTTAACAGTGATATTACCCTCCTCGAAGGGCCGGGGACTCTCTGGGAAGGGAGTATTTTTCAGTTATCGATGGGGGAGATGGCCAAAATTCTCCAGACTCCGATCCTATTGGTGGCCCGCTATAGTTCTCCCCTGATTGCCGATAGTCTGCTGAAAGCGCAACAGGAATTAAATAATCAGCTGCTGGGGGTAGTAATTAGCGATATCCCCACCGATGATTGGGATGAAGTACAATCTCTCCTAAAACCCTATCTGGCAAGCCAAGGCGTGGAAGTTTTAGGACTGTTACCCGCTAGTAAACTGCTGCGCAGTATTAGTGTTCGGGAAATTGTCCATCTTTTAGGGGCCAAAGTATTATGTCGGCCCGATCGTTTGGATTGGATGGTAGAAAGTTTAGCGATCGGGGCAATGAATGTCAACGCCGCTTTAGAATATTTTCGCAAGGGGGAAAATATGGCCGTGATTACGGGCGGCGATCGCACGGATCTACAGTTAGCTGCCCTAGAAACTTCTACCACCTGTTTAATCTTAACCGGTTCCATCTCTCCAGATCCCCTGATTCTGGGCCGGGCCGAGGATTTAGAAGTACCGATTCTCTCGGTAAATTTAGATACTCTCACCACCGTGGAAATCGTCGATCAGGCCTTCGGGAAGATTCGCTTACAGGAACAGGTAAAAGTCGCTTGTATTCGAGAATTAATGGAGGAATATTTCCAGATCGATCGCCTGTTAGAAAAGTTAACAATAGGGGCGTAATTTCTCCCCGGCTGCCGAGAATTTCATTGGAAATCCCTTCATGAGTCTATCATCCTCCCCTGTGTCCCCTCCGGTCAAAGAAAATGACTGGAGCTTATTATTAAGATTACTTCCCTACGCAAAAAAGCAAAAAGCCCTGCTATTTTGGTCATTAATACTTCTTTTTCCTCTATCTCTCACAGGGGCGATCCAACCCTTAATTATCGGTCAAGCGGTCTCCCTTTTGCAGAAGGAGCAAACTTGGGATTTTTTGGCTCAAATGCCCTTAACAGCAGCCATTAATACCTTAATTATTATCCTGTCAGCTTCGATTATTTTACGACTGATTTTAGGGACAATGCAAGGTTATCTAGTGCAGAAAGTCGGTCAGTCAATTACTGCTAATGTCCGGGAAGATTTATTTACCCATGTCACCTCCCTTTCCTCAAGTTTTTTTGATCGCTCTCCCGTGGGACGTTTAGTCACTCGTTTAACCAGCGATGTGGAAGCATTAGGAGAAGTTTTTGCTAGTGGGGCGATCGGAGTTGTCAGTGATTTGGTCAATATTTTAGTTATTATCCTCACCATGTTTACCCTGCAATGGCAATTAGCTCTATTGTTGGTGTTGATGTTATTTCCCGTCACTGCTTTAATTATCTTTTTTCAAAAACAATACCGCATCGCTAACTATCAAGTACGCGAGGAATTATCAAAACTTAATGCCCAATTACAGGAAAATGTAGTCGGAGTTAATATTGTTCAATTATTTCGCCGCGAACGCTTTAATGCTGAAATGTTTCGCGCTATCAATACTCAATATCGTCAATCCCTAGATAAAACAATTTTTTATGATTCGGCCGTCTCAGCTACTTTGGAATGGATCGGATTAATTGCCGTGGGAGGAGTATTATGGTTAGGCGGGATTTTTATTCTCCAGAAAACTATTGATTTTGGGGTTTTATCAGCTTTTATTTTATTCTCCCAACGTCTCTTTAATCCCCTGCGTCAGTTTGCCGAAAAATTTACCATGTTTCAAGCGGGTTTTACTGCTATAGAACGAATTGGTGAATTAATTAGTATTCCCATTGAAATCACCGATTCTAACAATTATAAAGAGATTTACTTCCCAGAGAAACGTCAAACTGGCGAGATTATTTTTGAGAATGTTTGGTTTGGTTATAAACCCGATGAATATATTATCAAAGGTCTCAATTTTACCATTCATCCAGGTGAAAAAGTCGCTTTAGTCGGTCCCACCGGTGCGGGAAAAAGTTCGATTATTCGTCTTCTCTGTCGTCTTTACGAACCAAGTAAGGGCAGAATTCTAGTGGATGGTATCGATATCCGTTATCTTCCCCAAGCGGAGTTAAGACGTTATATCGGTGTCATTCTCCAAGAAACTTTTCTCTTTGCCGGAGATGTTACTCGCAATATTACTTTAGGGGAAAATTATGATTTTGAGCAAGTGAAGGCAGCAGCTAAATTAACTAATATCGATCACTTTATCGAGGAGTTACCCGATGGTTATCATACCCTTTTACGGGAACGGGGTGCAAATTTATCGGGAGGACAAAAACAATTACTCGCTTTTGCGAGAGTCGCTATTCGTAACCCCGAAATTTTAGTTTTAGATGAAGCTACCGCTAGTTTAGACGTGGGGACAGAAGTATTAATTCAAGAAGCTTTAGAACAGATTTTAGTCGATCGTACTGCTATTATTATCGCCCATCGTCTCTCCACTATTCGCGATGTCGATCGAATTCTTGTCCTTAAACGCGGGGAATTAGTCGAATCGGGAACCCATGAAGATTTATTAACCGAAGACGGCCTCTACGCTAGTTTATATAAACTGCAAATGTTAGGCACAGATAGTTAACAGTTATCAGTGATCAGTGATCAGTTATCAGTTATCAGATTAAAGTGATAAGTGATAAGTTTTAAGTTTTAAATGATATTATTCGCCGATCAATCTTCACTAATTACTGTTTACTGATTACTGTTTACTGTTTACTGTTTACTGATCACTGACAAATCCCCCACTTCCCACTTCTCACAATGCCTTCGCCAGAATCTGCTCCGCTATTAGCACAACTACAAAGAAAAGTCAATAGTTTAGACGTACCATTTTATGCACCAGGGCATAAGCAGGGGGAAGGAATCGGGGAAGATTTAAGTAATTTACTGGGAAAAAGCGTCTTTAAAGCCGATTTACCCGAATTACCCGACCTTGATAATTTGTTTGCCCCGACGGGGGTGATTAAAGAAGCGCAAATTTTAGCAGCCGAGACATTTGGGGCAGATAAAAGCTGGTTTTTAGTCAATGGCTCCAGTTGTGGCATTATTGCGGCGATTTTAGCCACTTGCGGCGAGGGAGATAAAATTATTTTGGCGAGAAATATTCATAAATCGGCAATTTCGGGCTTAATTCTCTCTGGGGCGCAGCCTATCTTTATCAATCCCGAATATAATCCCACTATCGATCTAAATTTAAATATAACCCCCCAATCCCTCGAAAATGCCCTGAAACTTCATCCCGACACCAAAGCGGTGATGGTAGTCTCTCCCACCTATCAAGGGGTTTGCTGTGACTTAGAAACTATCGCCCAGATTACCGATCATTATTCTATCCCGCTGCTTGTCGATGAGGCTCACGGGGCGCATTTTGCCTTTCATCCCGATTTACCTCCGGCTGCCCTGTCTCTCGGCGCCGATATGGCTATTCAGTCCACCCATAAGGTTTTGGGGGCCTTAACTCAAGCATCGATGTTACACTTAAAAAGCGATCGCATTAGTTCCGAAAAAGTCGATCGAGCCTTACAATTAGTTCAAACCACTAGCCCTAGTTATTTGCTTCTCGCCTCCCTTGATAGTGCTAGAAAGCAAATGGCGACGCAAGGACTAGATTTACTGACCAAAACCCTCGATTTAGCCGCTACTGCCCGAAAAGAACTCGATAAAATTCCTAATATCTCTGTTTTAGACTTTCCCCATTCTATCCCGGGTTGTCACTGGTTCGATCGCACTCGTTTAACGGTAATCGTCAAAGATTTTGGCTTAACCGGTTACGAAATAGACGATATTTTGCGAGAAAAATACGCTGTCACGGCGGAATTACCGACTTTAAGCCAACTTACTTTTATTATCTCCATCGGCAATCATCGCGAACACATTAATCGCCTAATTACTGCTTTTCAATCCCTTCAATCTCCTTCCTCTACCAGTTTACCCCCGACTCCTGCCCCAGTCACGGGAAATTTGGCTATTTCTCCTAGAAAGGCTTTTTTTGCCCCTACAGAGATAGTATCCCAGAAAAATGCCCTCGATCGTCTTAGCGCTGATGTTATCTGTCCCTATCCCCCCGGTATTCCCGTTTTGATGCCGGGAGAGTTGATTTCTCAGGAAATCCTCGACTATCTGCAAACTATTTTAGACCTCGGTGGCACGATTACTGGCGGTAGTGATGATAATTTAACTACTTTCAGGGTTTTAAAATAATCGCAAAATTATCCGATATATTAGCCCGAAAAAGGCGGTAATAGCAATTGCTCCGATGGCTGCCATCACGGCAATGATAGCAATTTCAGGAAAACTTAGGGTTCCTTGCAGTTGCGGAATTAACAGGAAGGCGAGAGTAATTGCTGCTAGAATCGGTAAATCTCTCCCTTCAATCACTTTTTTAAATAATGCCAAAACTAAGCCTCCTAAGATCATAAAAGCGATGACAATTCCTACCGAGGGGACTAAACTATTTAAGGCAATTACTAATAATGTCCCTTCAAATCCTGTAAAGGCAGCATTAGCGAAAGTTTCCCCAAGAGAAAAGCGGGAAGTTTTTCTAATCACTGGAGAAGCTGGAGGAGATGGAGGAATTGGGGAAGGTGGAGGAGATGGGGGAGGTGTATTTAAAGCGGTTAAAACTTCTCCACAGGATTGAAATCTATCCAGGGGATTTGCCAGTAACATTTTATTGAATACTCGTGCTAAATCTGCACTGATGTTAGGGGCATAATTTTGCCAATTCCAGACCTGTTTTTGCGGATCGTATAGATCATCAGGATCCCGATTAGTTAAGAGTATAACACAGGTAGCTGCTAGGGCATATAAATCCGTGGCTGCCGATACCTGATTGCCTAATTGTTGTTCGGGAGGGGCAAATCCGGCCGAGTAAATTGTTGTGGATTTCTCCTGTGTATTATTGGGATTATTGGTAGCCTGTTTTACTGCCCCAAAATCGAGTAAATAGAGGCGGCCATTTTTGTCGCGCATGATGTTAGATGGTTTTATATCCCGGTGAATGGAACCATTTTCATGAATAAATTTGAGGATAAGAAGTAATTCTTTGAGAATGTTTTTGACTTCACTTTCTTGAAAGGGTTTTTGTTGCTGTTGGAGAATTTCTTCTAAGTTTTTACCGTCGATATATTCCTGGGCCAGATAGAAAAATTGCTCTTCTTCTCCCGTTAATTGATTCTTGACTGTTAAAGGGAAAAAAGCATAGAGATCGGGGATTTGGGGATGTTCTCGGCCTAAATCTTCTAAAACGTGCGCTTCTTGAAAAAATAAGTTTTTTGCTTTTTCTAAAGCTTGCGGACTTAAATTACCGGAAGGTTGAAATTGTTTGAGTACACATTTAGCTTTTTTGGGACTATAGCGATCTACTGCTAAAAATGCCGCACCAAATCCCCCTTGTCCCAATAGACGTTCCGGCAAATAACGTCCCCCTAAAATTAACGGCATCCCGCAAGTAGTACAATATTTCTGCTCGATCGAGGTTAAGCGATTGCTATCGTCTAGGTCTAGGCATTGATTACGCGGTCTCGGACAGTGGGGACGCGTACAAATAACTTCCATAGTCACCGTTTCCCGTGGTACTGCTCTTAGTTTAGCTACTACCGGCAATTCGGGTTAAAATTTTTATTCTTAAGAAAGAGTTAAAAAGGGAGTTCGTAGGCCGAAACGGATTCCCACCGTACTACAAGGTTAGCAGAAATTTTGGAGTTTGTCAAGTCTTTGGCTGAAAAAAATTCAGCCAGATAAGGGCGGTTATCTTAATGGTGGAGTGGGAAGTCTCGGCGCTTTTCTTTAGTTGAATGAGCGTGCCAGACGATTAACCCCGGTGTGTAATAACTGTTCCAAGCTTTGGCGATCGCTGATGGCTTGAAGATTGATCACAAAACAGGTTAAACCCAGTCCAAAGAGGATAAAAGTGGGGGCCATAACCACACCAATCATTAACCAAGTGGCGACGTGGAGAAACATGGTGATAGCGAACAACAAAGCTAGGGAAGCAATGGGGAAGATTTGACGGGTAGGACGACCGAAATAGAGAAAAAGAACGGTTAAAACGGTGGTTACTAAGTTAGCGGGTACTAAAAAGGCACAAATCGAGACGCAATAGTTGCGGGAAAATTCAGCGAGAGTATTAAAATCTATCATGAATATTAGTTTACAATTGCCTGAGTCTTAGCACTGTCGATTGTAGCGGAAAAATTAGATGATTGGGATGAAGGTGACTAAAGGCTGTGGTGCAATAGATTTTCGAGAGGGAGCTAAAACGAGGATCGGGGTATAGATCCTCCGGTTATAATGAAATCTGGGAAAATGACACCGCCCCATCCCGAAAACTCTTACCCCTTGCTAGGTATAATTGATCGCAGGAAAAATTTTATGAGTAAATTTGTCTTTGTCACCGGGGGAGTCGTCTCCAGTATTGGGAAAGGAATTGTCGCCGCTAGTTTGGGAAGATTGTTGAAAAGTCGGGATTATTCCGTCTCAATTCTGAAATTAGACCCCTATATCAACGTGGATCCGGGTACGATGAGTCCTTTTCAACACGGAGAGGTATTTGTCACCGATGATGGGGCCGAAACCGACCTCGACCTTGGCCACTACGAACGTTTTACCGATACGGAACTCTCCCGTCTCAATAGTGTGACTACCGGCTCGATTTATCAAGCGGTATTGAATAAAGAGCGCCGTGGTGCTTATATGGGGGGAACTGTGCAGGTAATTCCCCATATTACCAACGAAATCAAGGAAAGGATTCTCCGGGTGGCCAAAGATACCAACCCCGATATTGTCATCACAGAAATTGGTGGTACGGTGGGAGACATCGAATCTTTGCCCTTTTTAGAAGCAATTAGGCAATTTAGGAAGGATGTAGGTCGAAATAACGTGGTTTATATGCACGTTACCCTAATTCCTTGGATTCCGGCCGCTAAGGAGATGAAAACTAAACCGACGCAACACTCGGTCAAGGAATTAAGATCGATCGGTATTCAACCGGATGTGTTAGTCTGTCGTTGTCATCTACCCCTACAACCGGGGTTAAAAGAAAAACTCTCAGCTTTCTGTGATGTGCCGGTGGAATCGGTGATTACTGCTCAGGATGCCAGCAGTATCTACGAAGTTCCCCTCAATCTGGAAAAAGAGGGATTAGCGCAACAAACCCTAGAATTATTAAACCTGGGTTCCCGACACCCCCATCTGGAGGAGTGGGAAAATCTCATCCGACAGATGCAATCCCCCGGTCAAAAATTAGAGATAGCTATCGTTGGTAAATATGTGCAGTTGGGGGACGCTTATCTCTCGGTGGTAGAGGCCCTCAAACACGCTGCTATTGCCCTTGATAGCGAGATAGAATTGCGTTGGGTAAGTGCCGAAGATGTGGATAACGATTCGGCCGAAGCTCATTTAAGCGGTGTTGACGGTATTGTTGTACCCGGTGGTTTTGGTATTAGGGGTGTGGATGGTAAAATTAAGGCGATCGAGTATGCTAGGGTCAATAATATTCCTTTCTTGGGTCTCTGTTTAGGGATGCAGTGTTCGATTATCGAATGGGGTCGCAATGTGGCCCGATTAGAAAGGGCCAATAGTTCCGAATTTGAAGAAGATACACCCAATCCGGTGATTAATTTACTGCCAGAACAGGCAGATGTGGTGGATTTAGGGGGAACAATGCGCTTAGGTCTCTATCCCTGCCGTTTAAATCCCGATAGTCTGGCTTTCTCCCTCTACGGTCAAGAGGTTATCTATGAGCGCCATCGTCACCGTTACGAGTTTAATAATGCCTATCGTAGTCTCTTTTTCGAGACTGGTTATCTGGTGAGTGGCACTTCTCCTGATGGTCGTTTGGTGGAAATTATCGAACTACCAAAACATCCTTTCTTTATTGCTACCCAATTTCACCCCGAATTTCGCTCTCGTCCCAATAAAGCTCATCCTCTCTTTTCTGGTTTCATGAAAGCGGCCCTCAAAGGTAGAGAGCAAAAGTTCTCCCTTAGTAGTCAGCATTCAGCTATTAGTTAAATTTTAGCTTTGCTGGTCTGATTGGCTCTAAATCTGGTTTTTTGGGGGGAAACCCCCGAAAATTTGTCATCTTAACCCCAGTTTGGCCTAAGGTTTTCCGAATTGACGTTGATAAACTACTTCTTCCTTGCCAGATTCCAGTTTAATGTCGGAGCGAGGATAGGCCACACATAACAAAGCATAGCCTTCTTTTTGCAGGTCGGGGGATAATCCCATGCCGTCACCCTGTTCGACGCTACCCTGGGAAAGTTGAGCGGCGCAGGTAGTACATACGCCCGCATTGCAAGAACTGGGTAAGTCGATTCCCGCATCGTAGGCCGCTTGTAGTATAGTTTGATCTTCCCTAACTTCGATCGTTTGTGTTGTTCCTAAATGAGAAATTTCTACTTTGTAGGTTGTGGTCATAGCTAACGAATGATGCTTTGAACGTCACCTATTTTATCATTCTAGATACCCCCCCAAAAAATCGATCGCTCCGATAGTGAGCGATCAAATAAACCTTAAACAGACAATGATGCTAATAATTCCATCGTGGTCCTTTTTGACCACCGGAGCGCCAACCTTTTCCGTTTCTTGTGTCGAGATGGACAAAACCCCGGCGCGCTCCATACCCTAGTGCCCCGAACCAATGCAGATCGAGCCACGTCTGAAACCTAGACAAAGAGCCGGGATTGACCGGTCGAATATCGACCGCGCGACCATAAAGGTGCTGAGAATTACTGGCTCCCCCGACGGCGCGATGGCGGGCGGGCGATACCAGGAAGTAAGTAGGGTTTGCTGAAAAAATCAGATAGGAAAAAGTTATGATGCTAAGGACAAATTCTGTTTCTTGAATGATAAGTGATTCTGTTGACAATTCTCAATTAACATCAAGATAACTGATAGAAAAGACCGAAAACAGTAACTTTTATGATTTCGGCTAAAAAGAAACAGTAAAACCTGCCGTAGCAGGGTAGAAAGATTAACCACTAAAAGGGTAATGGCGATGGAAGTTTCTGACGTTTCTGAAAGTTTAGTCATCACTCTATCGAGTCCAAAACGTCTTTTAGCTTGTCCAAATTTGCCCTCAATACGATGGCGAAACTTTTCATCTAACTGAGCTTGTTTTTTTAGTTCAGCACTTCGATTCTTCGGTGGTCTTCCCAATGGTAATCCACTTAATCTGATTCCTCTTGCTTGGTGCGCGTTCCCTGGCGCCGTGCGACGGCGCTGGGTCGCATCCGCTTCCTGACACCATGCCAAGTTTTCTCTGGTTCGATAAATTTTATCGACATGAACGGATTCGGGATAACAACCATAAGTCTCTTTAAAGTTTTCTACTTGCGCTTTCAAATCTTGAGATTCATTAAAGTTTTCCCAACTTATAGCGGTTTTCACAGAAGTGAGTCCCGATTGAAACGCCTATCTATCAAGGGATTTACTATACCTCATTAGACTGAAAACCGCTATAAACGGTCTAAGAAAACAAACTGCTCAACATAGGAAACAGATAGCTTTGCGCCCCCCTTGCCCCCCTGACGTCGGGGGGGTTGGGGAGGCCGGCTTTGCCTCTCACAATAGGACGTACATGAGGTTGACTTAAACTGACAATTCTCTGGTCAACCCTTGTTTTTTTCTCTGACCACATCTCCCGTTGTTGACGAGAGACTTCTTCAATGACTAATAGCAGTTTATATTGTCTTTTACTTAAACAAGTTAAGGAGGCTCCTAATTCAGGGTGAGAGCATCTCAAACGCTATTGACAATTGGCCAATTTTGTGATCCGCGTGGGCATTTCAAGTGATACCAGTCAATCAGAATAGTTACGAAATCTTCACATTTGGTCGATTTTTGCTTAACAATTGAGGTTCTTCGTTACTTGGTATGGTTCGATCAGGGGGCAGAAATCGGCTAAATCTTTATCTGGCAAGAGACTTAATTGATTAGCTCGTTCTAGATTGAAAACAATTGGCAAAAATCGAAGCAATGTCTTTCTATATAAGGGTT